>RDYZ01000073.1 GCA_004293855.1 Oscillatoriales cyanobacterium
CAGCCAAGGCATCGGTAGTGCCACTTCCCCTTGAATTCCAGCCTGCATTAATTCAAGTTCAGTTTGCTTGTTGTCGAGCTTAATTTTTAACAACGCAAGCTCGCTTTGTTTCTCCGTAAGCTGTTGATTTTTACGATACAGATCCTCTAGCTCTGCGATAACAGCTTCAAGCTGAATCTTACTGTTCTTAATACGAGTTTCTAGATCTGTAATAACAGGGAGCGCACGATCAGTTTTGGTCAGTGTCCAGTTTTGTTTATATCGCGGCTGCCATGTACTCCCAACTAACTGCTCCCCAACTGAACATTCGTAAACATTGCCACTGACATGTTTGATATTTGTGATGCTGCCAACCCACTGCCAATTGTCAACAACTTTGAGACCGCCATCAAAGACCAAACCTCGTTCTTTACCACGATACATTGACGAGAACATACCAGAACCGCCGGAATTTGTGGTTAGATGATTCGCGGGGCAAAGTTTCAGCGCATTGTATCCTGGGAAAGTTCGCCAAAGCTGGCCAGATTCATTGGTGTTGAGTGGCTGATCAGAACAACCACCACTTCCATCAGCTTGAAAATAGTTTGAAGTTCCCGATCGTTGAATTCGGAAGAAGTAGTTAAATAAATCCTGTTGTTTCGTATTTAGATCCGCTGTTAAGCTCTTGATACTATCTTCTAACGTTTTCTTTTGAGCCTCTAAGCTTGAAATTTTAGGTACGGCGGCCATCAGAATGGCAATTTCTTCTTCAAGCTGATTAATATTAGCGGTTAAACTGGTAACTTCTTCCTGCAAACGGCTAATGGCATCTAAATCCTGCTTTGCCGATGCTTCCGATTGCAATTTGGGTAATGCAACTTGATCGGGAATTTGAGCAAGCTTACCTTCGCGTGAAATGCCAAAATCTAAAGCAGCAATAAACGGCTTGTCGGCTTCGCTGTGATTTTCGTCTTGCGTTGCAAAGGTGAGCATAACGCGAGCATTACGCTTGACCGGTTTTTCTTGCTGATCATACCCTGTTGCGGCTTTTTCTTGCTGGTGATACAGCAGGGCTGATAAACCAGATTGAATTGTGCGCGATGTGGGGGATTCTACTGCGGATTGAACGCAAAAACTCGTGCGTCGAATGCCGGGATGATCGCCGATCGGGGCATCCGACTGCACCCACGTACCGCCGATAATGGTGGCATGGTTCGCATTATCGGTCTGATCACGGAGTTGAGATCCTTTCCCTTCATCAAAGCGCCAATAGCTGTAAAGACCGGGTTCATTCCCCACTAATCGATGATTCAGATCCGCTTGAATTTCGGCTTGAGTGCGAGCACGTTGCCAAAGACGAACTTCGTCAATCTTTCCATCAAATAAGGGATCATTCCAATTGCTTTTACCTAGATAGTTTCGTTTTCGGATAACGCTGGGCGGGAGAGAAAACTGTGTTTTGCCAATAATAATACCGTTCTTATACAGTACGGTATTCCCTGAACGATCAAGACTAACGGCTAAATGAATCCACTGATAACTTTCTAGAATGTCTTTAACCAAAAGATCCTGTTGTACAGAACCTCGAAGACAAAATAGTAAATCATTGCTGGCGCCTTGATTCGTTAAAATAATATTGTCAGTATTACTGCCGTTACCCAAGTCAATGATTCTGGAATAACTGGGGAAACGATCAAAGTAGACCCAGGCTTCGATCGTAAATTGATTGAATAAATCTGGGGGTGTTTGTGGTAACTCGACAAATGTTTTTTGACCGTCAAATTCCAGTGCGAATTCCGCATAGCCTGATTTACTAATCAGAGGAATTAAAGGCTCACCTGTAAATGAATCGGTTCCGGGCTGACGTTCTAATACCGATCGTTGATACTGCGGATCAGGACTGGTGTAGAGTTGTGTACCTTTCGTATTAAAGAGACCATCCTTCGATCGTTCAATATTAAAGGAGTCAATCTGATCGGTCTTGCTGTTGTGGCTAAAGATTTGCCAACGTTCGAGATCCGCGATCTGGGTTGGTAAAAGTAAGACCGTAAAACGACCCTGGGTTAGGTTTTTAATGAACGTAAGCTCCTGGGTCGGCTCAAAGAATGAACGCTTTTCTAAATCTTTAGCTCCTAATCCGTCTTTATTCGTTTGGGGGTTGTATTTATGGCGGCTACGTTGGTAGCGCACTTCCATTTTTGGCTGAAGTTCTGAGCCGGATAAGACGAAGCGATCGAGCAGTAATGTCTCATTCACCAACGGCACTTGTTTTTGCTGATCCTTTGCAGAAAACAGCATATCCTCATGCGTTACCTTGATCGATTGACGAAATACATAGATGAATTTTCCATCGGAAAGCACTTGAAAATGTGCATCGGCAGTGAAGCGTGCCGTGGTCGAGAGAAAAGAATCAACCTCTTCGGGGCGCAGCGTTCCGGGCTTGGCTTCGGTGCGGGTTCCTTTCTTAAAAATTGGGAGCTGAATGTTCGGTAGTGTGGCGTAACCAACACGCGCAATTTCATTCGGAAATTGCAGTTTCTTGGGGTTATTTGGCCAGTAATTGACATCTAAAGCGCTGGTCTTATTCGCTCCGGTGGAATCAAGATCGAGGATTGAGTAATGAATGTGTCGGTGTTCATCGATCGCAAAGGCAATCACTTGACCTTTATGACTCACCGTCGTGGTGTGTCGATAGCTTTTGTCGGTATAGCTTTTAACAAAGTTGCTAATAATACTCATGAACAGCCTCGGAAGAGTAATGACCCTGGAATTTGCCCGCAAACGCTTGCTTACGCTCTAATGTCAGAGAATTTTATTCCTACTTCTTTTCTGTGTTCGTTCTTTGTGAGTAAATCTTATAAATCAAAATAAAAGTAAGCCTTTTCAAACAAAAGTTAATACGGAGATTTCAAACATTGTTTGAGGGTAAGAAGCCGAAAAGCAAAGTTGACAACGATCACGATTCCTTCGGGTCTAGGTTGTGGGGGCAAGTCCCGTGCGATAATGTCGCACTGTTCTAGCCTTGCTCCGAGCGAGTTATATTCGTCATGCGCCTGTCCCAGATGCTCTTCGTCACTCTCCGCGAAGACCCCGCCGAAGCCGAAATTCCGAGCCACAAGCTGCTTCTGCGGGCGGGGTACATCCGCCGAATTGCGAGCGGGGTGTATGCCTATATGCCGTTAATGTGGCGTGTACTGCAAAAGGTGTCGCAAATTGTGCGGGAGGAGATGAACGCGACGGGCGCTCAGGAATGTTTACTGCCGCAAATTCAGCCCGCAGAATTGTGGCAGGAGTCGGGGCGCTGGGATACCTATACGAAGGCGGAGGGCATCATGTTCTCGCTCACCGATCGCCAGGAACGTGAGATGGGACTCGGCCCAACCCATGAGGAGGTCATTACGGCGGTGGCTCGAGATACGATCCGCTCCTATCGCCAACTGCCGACCCATCTTTATCAAATTCAGACCAAATTTCGCGATGAAATTCGCCCCCGGTTTGGCCTCATGCGGGGACGTGAGTTCATCATGAAAGATGGCTATTCCTTCCACGCGACGGAAGAAAGCCTCAAAGAGACTTATGCCGAGATGGATCGCGCCTATCGCAATATTTTGACCCGGTGTGGTTTGAAGTTTCAGGCGGTGGAAGCGGATTCGGGTGCGATCGGTGGGTCGGGTTCGCAGGAGTTTATGGTGTTGGCCGACGCGGGCGAAGATGCGGTGATGTACACCGAAGATGGTCTGTACGCGGCGAATTTGGAAAAGGCGGTGTCATTGCCACCGGAGCCGATCGCCTCGACGTTTACCACCACTGAAAAACGCGCGACCCCCGACACCACCACGATCGCCGCATTATGCGAGGCTTTGGGTTGCTCGCCGACCCAGGTGGTCAAAAATGTCCTCTATCAAGCGGTTTACGACAATGGGATAACGGTGTTGGTGGTGGTGAGTATTCGTGGCGATCGGGATGTGAATGACACCAAACTGACCAATGAACTAACGCGCCGCGCTGTGGACTACGACGCCACCACCCTGATCGCCCTGGATGTTCCCGACGCAGACGCCCAAGCCAAATGGGCCGCGAAACCGTTACCCCTGGGGTATATCGCGCCGGATTTGGCAGACGATTATATTGCCAACGCAAAATCGGTTGCGCCGAAGTTTCTTCGCTTGGCGGATAACACCGTGAAATCCCTCACCAACTTTGTTAGCGGAGCCAACGAAAGCGGATATCACACCGTTGGCGCCAACTGGGGCGAAACCTACCTGCTCCCCCATACGCTGGATCTGGATACCGCGATGGTTGGCGATCGGGCCGTTCACGATCCTAGCCAAACCCTGAAAACCGCACGGGGTATCGAGGCGGGTCACATCTTCCAACTGGGTACAAAATATTCGGCTGCGTTAGGGGCCACCTTTACCGATGAGGACGGTAAAACGAAACCGTTGGTGATGGGGTGTTATGGCATTGGCGTGTCACGTTTGGCACAGTCGGCGGTGGAGCAATCCCACGATCAACATGGCATTATCTGGCCGGTGGCGATCGCCCCATACCAGGCGGTGGTGGTCGTACCCAATATCAAAACCGAGGCACAAATGGCGATCGGTCTTCAGCTTTACGACGCACTCAACGCAGCGGGTATCGAAACACTGCTCGACGATCGTAATGAGCGAGCGGGGGTGAAGTTCAAGGATGCGGAACTGATTGGCATTCCCTATCGGATTGTGACGGGTCGATCGATCGAAGTCGGTCAGGTGGAGATCGTCGATCGGGCTACGGGTGATGTGCAGAACGTGGCGATCGAAGCTGTGACGGATGTTCTACGCGCCAAGGTGAAGGCCGCCGTGGCGTAAGTCATGCGCTAGGTCGTAGGCGACTCCAGGACGACTGGCTTAAATATTACAAATTACAAAGTAGGGTGAGGGGTTGAACCCCCAAGGGTTATACTGAATCCAGTAGATGCACCCTGATGGCAACGCCTAGATCGATGTTTTTGATCCAGGCGTTTTTTTTGTTGATGTTTACGGTGGTGGTTCACAGCAGGATGGATTTTCGAGTATCCGGCGTATTTATTGGACAAATGGAGGGGGTTTTATGACTGAGCGAAACATGGACGATCGCGATTTCGAGATGCAGCTAGAGCGGGCGCGACGGGCGGCGGATTTGAGTGTGGCGGGGTTGTGGGCTAGTTTGTAGGGGTGCGGGGCGGCAGGTTGCAGACGGCGCGTTGTTCGTCGGTTGCGCCGCTGTTGGGGTTGTTGAGCCAGGGGGTGAGCCGATCGCATGCGCGATCGAGTAGCGTGAATAAGATGAAGTCTGCATCGATTAAAATGCCAACAATTTTGCGCCAGGATGGGTTTGCGGTTCGCCTTTATTTTAACGACCACGATCCGCCACACGT
>RDYZ01000074.1 GCA_004293855.1 Oscillatoriales cyanobacterium
GGTTGAGCCGGACGACGATCGGGGTTAGTGATCGGGGTTGGCGATTCATGAAATCCTCCCGATGGCAGCCCCCGGCATCTGTACGAAGAAATAACACCAACCTACAGATGCCATGCGTACTTTCTCTTTCCTACTCTTGCTTTTGAGTGCAGCTAGCACTGGCTCGATCGTCACCAATCTCGGCCTAGCCTACTCGACCCAGCCCATGAGTCTCGCCATGCTTGCCGCCCAGACGGAGCAGGCCAATGATGTTAACCCGCACCGGGGTGGCGGTCGCCGTCGTTTGGCTGAGGATCTGCCGATCGAACGTCTCGGGGAATCGGATTTTTCTGAATTGATGATGTGATCTGGGCGATCTGGGTGATCTGGGCGATGCTTGAACAAGCCGCCACGGGCGAATAAGGCTAATACTTGAGACCTTTGAGATTTTCAAATCCTCAAAGGTCTCGTTGTTTCTAAACCTAGCCAAATTGGATATTATCCAAGGCCAGCTTATTCGTATGGCTACCCAACTGAATCGATCGTGCAACCCCTTCAAATGGAATGGTCGTACTTTCAAAGAGAGAATAAGCCGAGGGAAAATCGCGTAGTGTGGTTTCCGCTAACGTCGTTGTTGCTAACACATTTCCCGAGGCATTTAAACCATCAAAAATCACAACATCATGCTCAAAAAATGGGGAGGCATAGTCAAAACTGAGTTCGGATTCAAACCCTTCGGCAATATTAACCGTAATGTGATCCTCCACACCGTAGGCCAGGGCATTCACACCGCTCGCCGACGTTTCAAAATTGCCGCCGAATTTGTTATCGCTACGATCGTTAATCAGCCGATGAGCGCTCGAAATAACCAGGGCATTGTTAGAAAATGAGATTCCGCGATCGCTATATCTGTCAGCAACAGCGGTGAGGTTATCGTATTCTTCAAAATCGAGGGTGATCGGATCGCTTGCTGCGATCGTCAGGGTGGCCGAGCGGCGATCGCCGAGGGTGATGCCCGAGGAGGCATTACTCAAGCTGAGTTGAATGGTTTCAGAGGGTTCAAGCCGCAGGTCGTCTAAAATCGGGACGGCAATTTGTTTTAAGGTTTCGCCAGGATCAAAGCTGACAGTAAGGCTGGTGCTGTCGTAGTCAAGATTGGCGGTAGCGGTTCCCGGAGCAAGATCGAGCT
Organism: Oscillatoriales cyanobacterium; assembly: GCA_004293855.1. Classification (GTDB taxonomy): domain Bacteria; phylum Cyanobacteriota; class Cyanobacteriia; order Cyanobacteriales; family Geitlerinemataceae; genus RDYZ01. The sequence continues at coordinate 1,169 of RDYZ01000074.1, forward strand.
GAACACGGGCAGCGGCGTCGATCGCGCCGTCGCGTACGAGGGTGATGGTGGCGCTGGTGTTGCCGTCTTCGTCGGTGACATAGTCGGGGGTGGCAAAAGCGATGGTGGTGATCGTGGGATTATCGGGTGTGCCCAGATCGTCATCTTGAATGCGAACGCGGGCAATCTGGGGGACGCCAATGGTCGTGCCTTCGATTGTGCTGAGAATTAGGTTAAATTGCTCGCTATCTTCAACAATGGCATCGTTGGTAATGGGAATTTCGAGAAATTGACGGCTTTCGCCCGCTGCAAATGTTGCCACGATCGCGTCATGGCGGAAGTCTTCCCCGGCGATCGCCGTACCATCGGTGGTACTGAGCAAAACGCGGGTTTCTCGATCTAGATTGCCGCGTCGCAGTAGGTCGATCGTTACCGTTCCGGCGGCTTCATTCACCTCGTATTGGATCTGACTTAACACCACTTCTGTATCGAGGTCATTAATCACAATAAACCCGCGATCCTTGGCCCCAAAATGCACAAAATCCCCCGGTGTGGTTAAGCGAAATTCAAGTTGTTCGATCGCTTCGGGTAAGTTGTCATTCACGAGTGGAAACTCGAGGGTGGTGGTGGTTTCACCCACCGCAAATCGAATGGGTAAGGCAAGATTACGAAAGTCGGCGGGGAAGGTGGCCGCAAAGCGATTGGTTTCTTGAAACGCAACGATCGCCGTCGCAACGCGATCGAGCTGTCCCTGACGGGTAAAGGTCAAGGTTACGGGTGTGTCGCTTTCATCGGCAAAGATAATCGTTTCCCCAACGGCAATTTCGATATCTTCGTCGAGGATGTCGAGTTCACTGGTGACTCGATCGCCCAACCTCGCCCCTCCCATCGGCGCACTGAGGCTCAAGGCGATCGTTTCCGTGTCTTCGACGAGGTTGTCATCAACGATCGGAATCGTGATGGTTTTTTCAAACTCGTCAGGCCCGAAAATCACCGCGATCGGGGCCGCGTCGTAGTCCGCAGCGGTGGCGGCATTGTTGCCCGTACCATTCCCCGGTGTGAGTGTCACGCTAACGGTTTGGCCGGAGGGATTGCTGCGCGTGAGCGTCACGCTGCGCCCAGATCCGTTGGAATCAAGACCATCTTCGCGGGTCTGAAAGCGAGACTCACTGAATTCGATGATATCCACAGCGACAAAATCGTTGGCCTCTAGGGTGCGGCTGGGATCAAAGGGCAGATAGGCCAAAAATTCGCCCGTACTACGTACCGCGATCGTCGTGTCGGCAATGAAATCGATCGGGGCGACAATCTCAAGGTCGGTAAAATCCAGACCGGCGGGTAGGGCGATTTGATCGACGCCGTCTTCAAAGTCGGCAATTAGGTCGATGTGGGCCAGCAGGCTGGCTTCAGCCGTGATCCGATCGGCAAAGGCCGGACGTAGCAAAAACGTATCGCGACCACGCCCCCCGAACAGGCGATCGTTACCCAGATCGCCGCTCAGTAAATCATCACCATCGCCCCCTTCGAGCCAATCGTCACCCGCATCACCGCTGAGAATGTCATTGCCATCATTGCCGAACAGCGTATCATCGCCCTCATTGCCACGAATGACGTCGCGATCGGCCTGACCTTCAAGCCGATCGCGATCGGCCCCACCCAATAGCAGGTCTTCCCCCCTGAACCCCCATAAGGTGTCATCGCCAGCTAACCCCAGAATCGTATCGTCACCATCGGTTCCGAAGAGTAGCGTACCGCCGTTAAGGGTGTCGGTAATTGTGGCCATGGGTCTCCAAGAGCAAGGAAAGCAACGAGAACAAGCGGGCAAGGTGGGTTCAACGCCACGGGTGCAACGTCACGGGTGAAACCAGACTAACCTGGGTTAAGGACGCATCAGCCTTGGATTTAGTGGCAGATGTTCGGACCTCTTTTTGTTAATTTTTTTGTGGATGACTATGGCAACCAGTGAGGACGAATTCCCGCTAAACCCAACGGCTCGATCGTCGGCTGGAGGGCAGGCGTGTCGGAGGGTTGATTCGAGTCCGGTTCGAGGTTGATCAATGGCACAATCACCCGTAGGTCACCACCCACGATCACGTCACCGGAGGGGGTTCGTGGGGTATCGAGTGCTTGATTCTGGGGGGATTCGGTGTTGAGCTGGTCAAAAATAATGGCCTGACCATCGGGTGAGAGACTGAACTGTAAATCCCGTTGATCGGTGTCTAGACGTGCGAGTTCGCGTACCGTGAGATCTTTCAAGTCGATCGCGACGATTTGAGGCTGGGCCTGATAGGTTTCCGTATCCAGTTCGTCGAGGAGTAGGGCGTAGAGCACCTCACCGTTGGGATCGAATTGGGCATCCATCACCGTACCCGTCAGGGTGATCAATTCCTGGGGAACGTCTTGATTCACCGATAAAAAGATGGATTGCGTGTAGTTGGGATTAAATTTGAGAAGTGCCAGTTTTTGACCATCGTTACTCAGGTCCAAGGCGCGGCCAAACTCTGGAAAGAAGACAATCAGTTGGGCGGGCTCCGTCAGGGGATCGAGGGAGAGGATCGCGATCCCTTCCCGTTGCGAGAGGGCGATCGCGGTTCCGTCTGGGGTCAGGGTAAACAAACCACCGGGCTCCGCCTGAATCGGCAGGGTTTCGCCTCCTCGAATCAGCCATAAGCCAAAATTTGCACCGGGATTTTGCCGATCAGCACGCTGCACAACGATCGTCTCGGCCTGAGCGGCGAGGTCAAATTGCAGCGTTTGATAGTGTGAATCATCCAAAATTTTGGTCAGACGTCCTGGGGGTTCACCGTTCAGACCCGTGGTGACGCTGTAAAGCTGTACATCGAGCAAGCGCTGATCCTTCGCCGTTCGATCGATCGCCGAAAAGAGGAGTTTTTCGCTGCCAAAGTAGGGATGGTAATCCATCACGCTCAGATCTGGCGGCGTCAGGATTGTGGTTTTGTCTTGGGTAAAGTTGTACAGCACAAGACGCCCCCGTTCGTCGGCTTCCGTACCAATGTAGGCGATCGCTCGATCGGCACTCTTGAACTGAGCTTGAAACGGTTGGATTTGTCTCCGCGCCGATTTAGCTAAATGTCCGCCGGTCAAACTGAGACTAAAGTCAAACCCATAGGGGGCGGGGTTATCCAGGGTATAGATCAAGGTGCGATCGTCCCAGGTAATTTGACCGGGCAGAGCCGGACGAATTTGCAGGTTGGCCGCAATACTGTCGTGATCGACCGTGTGTGAAAACGTGAGAGAAAACTGGCGATCGTCAGCGCGGATGGATCGATCGGCCCAGCTAAAGCTGCGAACACGCGGAGCCCCTGGATAGATCGTCACAACCAGGATGGCGCTCAACACCACTAGGGCGATCGCTAGGAGAATGGATTTCCGGTTTCTAATTCGCGTCCACATCAGGTCTATCCCTCATTGATCACAGCAACTTGACTCAATACCATCCCATCAAGCCAGACTAAAATACCCGACAAACACGTACCGTGAGGTCGTGTTTATCGGGTATCTGGTTGACAGAAGCTCACGCGGGCTTGACTTTAACCAAGCCGATGGGAGTTTCGGTCGTTGGATTGGTTCCAAGCGGAACAATCTTAGAACAAGCCCAAGGTGAGGGACTTATCGATCGGCATTGCAGCGCCAATACCCAGCCACAGCGTAAAAGCAGTACCGAAGAGGAAGACAGCCATCGCCACCGGGCGGCGGAACGGGTTTTGGAACTTGTTGACGTTCTCGATAAACGGAACCGTCATCAGACCCAGGGGAACCATCGTTTGCAGCACAATACCCAACAACTTGTTCGGCACAATACGCAAAATTTGGAAGACGGGATAGAGATACCACTCCGGCAGAATTTCCAGCGGCGTCGCAAACGGATTCGACGGTTCGCCAATCATGGCCGGGTCAAGCACAGCTAGACCCACCAGGCAGGCGATCGAACCAAGGATAACCACCGGGAAGGTGTAGAGCAGATCGTTCGGCCAAGCGGGTTCACCGTAGTAGTTGTGACCCATGCCTTTGGCTAGCTTGGCACGCAGAGCCGGATCGCTCAAATCGGGTTTCTTGAGTACAGACATATTATTGAAAAGTCTCCTGGGCGGGGGCAGTTGTCGCTTCGATTCCAGAATGTAGAGAGAGCTAGAAACAAAGCTAGACCGACGCAAGTAATGTCAGTCTAGCAAACTTTT
>RDYZ01000451.1 GCA_004293855.1 Oscillatoriales cyanobacterium
CCCCCCCGCGATAAGATCTGAACCTATAACAGAAACACAACAACAGTGAACGATAAGCAAGAAAACATCCACGCAGCCGCCTCACCCGCAGACTGCGTCCGCATGGCAAAACGCAACAACTGGAAGCTCAAACGCACCAAACCCAACGGCGATCGTATCCTCTCCACCGACTGCATCTTTGAAGGCGAACAAACCACATTCGAGGACACAACCTATGACAACGAACGATAACGGCACGCTCGTCATCTACATGTGCGCCGCAGACCAAGACTGGATTTTGCTCCCCTCCGGCGACGACACTCAAGATAGCTACACCCGCGTCATTCAAGAATCCTACTCCTGGAGCCCTGGCGAAGCCGTCCGCCTTGGAGAACGCCTCACCAAACACGAAATCGTGAGCAGCACCGAACGCCGCGTGATTCCCGCCGAATGGGTTGTGACTGAAATCGAGCATTACGAAACCGCCACCGAAACTGCCGCCTTTGGTCGTGTCGCGATCGCCTACTGCGAACGTCAACCGCTGTCCGAAGCTGAAGTCGAACAACAAAGCTACACCGTAGACGTTCAGGCTCCTGCCCTCGTATAGGGCAACTCATCCCGCGTCATCACCCAACCCCAAAAACCACGACAGTCCCCATTTTAACCGAACATCCAGACCTCTGAGATTTCACCCCCCCACTGATCGCGCCGTACAATGCGACAAAATCTCCGCGACCCCAACCCATGACCGCCGCTCAACCGATCGCCCAACTCCAACCCGGAACCCTCTGGCAACGTGCTACCACCGCCACCACCCACGGCCTCACCGGTGGCGCTCTCGAACCCCTCACCACCACCCACACCACCCTTGACGATCGGGGCATTCGCTTCAGCCTTCGCATCCTCGATAACCTCCACCGCAAAACCACCGCCAAACAGGCGAAACCTGCCGACTTTAATCCGTTTTTACCCTACGATCGCAACCTCTTTGTCGCCGATATCAGCAACACCCACGTTTGCGTGTTGAACAAATATCCCGTGTTCGATCGCCATCTGCTCATCATCACCCGCGACTTTGAAGCCCAAACCAACTGGCTCAACGAAGCCGACTTCTTCGCCCTCTGGATCGGCTTGCGCGAAAACGGTGGCCTCGGCTTTTATAACGGTGGAGCCGATGCCGGAGCCAGCCAAAACCATAAACACCTTCAGCTTGTCCCCTTCCCCCTCGTTCCCGATGCCACCGCCGATCGCAGCTCAATCCCGATCACCCCTGCCATTGATCGCGCCGTATGGCACACCACCGACAACGGCACGATCGGCACAGCCCCCG
>RDYZ01000452.1 GCA_004293855.1 Oscillatoriales cyanobacterium
GGCGTAGACGGGAATACCGTAATCCACAACGAGGCTCGCGGCGACATCGTCTTGGGTCGAAAGCGGGTTGCTGGCAATCAGCAGCGATTCAGCGCCAGCGGCCTTGAGGGCGATCGCCAGGTTTGCCGTTTCGGTGGTGACGTGGCAGCACGCAATCAGACGCACGCCAGCCAGGGGCTTTTCTGCCGCGAAGCGATCGCGGATGAGTTTGAGCACAGGCATTTCGCGGCCTGCCCATTCGATGCGCTGTTTGCCCAGGGGCGCAAGTCCAATGTCTTTGACGTCGTACTGAATACGTTCTGCCGTAGCCGTCATATCTGCTTCACAAAGAGTAATAGTCTCACCAGGATAGCGGCTCGATCGCCTCTTGGCTAGGTCGGCTTTACTTCGGGTTGCCGTTACGTCATGGAAGCGAGAGATCTCGTATAACGCTACGTTCGGAGTTCACTCGAAAGGTGCGGCTTGGCGAGAAAAAAGCTGGAGATCGATTTAGCATCAACCGGTTCTCCGGCTAGGATCGCAGCTTCGAGTTCGGCGGGGGTCATCAAGACGACTTCAATGTCTTCATCGTCGTCTTGGTCGGGCGGGGTTTCGAGTTTCGTCAAGCCACGGGCGAGGTAGGCGTAGATGATTTCGTCGGAGTAGCCCGGAGCAAGGATAAAGTCGCCGAGGTGTGTCCACTGGCTGGCGCTGTAGCCGGTTTCTTCTTCGATTTCGCGATCGACCGTACTAGCGGGATCTTCGCCCGGTTCGACGGTTCCGGCGGGAAATTCGAGGATACGGCCTTGGACAGCAAAGCGGTATTGTTTGACGAGAACGAGCTTACCGTCATCGGTGACAGGGACGGCGAGGGCTCCACCGGGGTGGCGGATGCATTCCCAGTCGCCGATCACGCCGTTGGGTAGGCGGAGTTGGTTCACATCAAAGTTAAATTTGCGGCCTTTATAGAACAGCTTTTGTTCCAGGATTTCGGGCGGTTCGCGATCGATCGGCATCATTTATTCGTGAGGAAATGTTTAGCTTTACGGTATCAAACCCCAATTGGGTAGACGGTGGAACGCCCAACTGGAAAATATTGGGGGCTTTACCCTGGCTGGGTCAGCTCTAGCAATTGATTGATGGAATGGCTGCGCTGAAAGTTATTTAACGTTTGATTCGAGTTCAAACTATCATATTTATCAAAGGACGCAATTAAATTGCGGTAATGAAGTAACGGAGTAGGGCATTCGTTGCCTATTTTAACGTGAGTTCGGGTTAAGCAAATTGGCTGAGATCTAGATGCTGTGAGGTTTCCCTTGAAGCTGACCCT
>RDYZ01000075.1 GCA_004293855.1 Oscillatoriales cyanobacterium
CACCTTCGCTGAGAAAAAGCCTTCTCTCAATCTTCAGAAGGCTGATATTGAGGCTCTTGCTCTCTCACACTCTCTTCTCTAGCCCGTCGAACTCACGTTGATCGGGATCGAGTTCCCAGAGAATGCTGAGAGTACAGACAACGCCGAATCATCACCCCAACGATCGCGCAACGATCACCCGTCGCTCCGGCGATCGCACCAAACGCTGACACCAAATCATGACGACACACATAGCTACGATGGGACATTGCAACTATCAACAACTCGAAGGGACGTACGCGAGAGTTTTGCGATCGTCGAGTTTCAAGACCAAAGGATTGATTTTACGCAGTGGCGGCCAGGAGCTAGAGGTTGTTTTAACGAAAAAGCTCCGTCCGTTGCTGGCGCTGGAACTCCAACCGGGCGATCGCCTGCGTCTGCTCACGGAAACGAAAAAGCAGAAGACGATCGCGATCAACATCATGAAAATCCTGAGCCCGACAATCACTGATGACGATCGCCCGCAGTCCAGCGCACCAGCAGCACCCAGCGCGAGCCCCACACGTCCTGGCGTGATCCTTGAGATTTGTCGTAAGGGAACCTGTCGCAAGCGGGGTAGCTTGGAACTCGTGGAGCGGTGGCAGGCAGAAGCCGATCGCAACCCGAGTTTTGTGGGGCTGGAGTGTCGCTTAACGGGTTGTTTGAAACACTGTAAGGCGGGAGTGAATGTACGGGTGGGCGATCGGGTAGTGAGTCACGCCCAAACGATGCGACTTGAGGAAATCACTCGCTAATCCAGCGATCATGCCTCTGAACGAGGCAACAGCCGATCGACACTTTCCGCCAATTTATCCGCAATGCCCGCGATCCACTTTTCATCCTGGCGCGTGTAGCTACGCGGCACATTCGCCCCCAAAATCAACACGCCGCGATCGCCGATCGGCTGACAGATAATTCCCTGGGTATTTTCGGGAAAATAGTCAAACTCGATACGACCGGGATAGAGCGCGAGTTTCACCAGATACACCGGCTGCTTTAGTTCTAGCACCCGCTGCACGATCGTCCCCGGCGTTATCGTCTCCACCTCGGACACGATGCCACGCCGCAAAATCGTCCGCCCATCGAGCAGCACTGCTACCGATTTGGTCACCGTATTGGTTAACAGCAGATGCGACGCCCAGGCCAGTTCGATCTGGATCGCTTCGGGGAGATCCGTCGCGATCGTAAAACCGGGCTGGCCGTCGAGTTCCACCGCGTCCGGCGGCACGGGCTGAACTCGTTGCCATAGCAATCCAATTAAAATCAACACCGCCGCGATAATCGTCCCGACCACGTCCGATCGGGCCTGGGAGTCGGTGAGCTGTGGGGTTAAGAGCAGACGATTGAGAAACAGCGCTGTCCCTGCGATGCCGCCCGCCCAAAACGGTAGGAGACGCACAGCGTTGACATCGCGGATGTTTTTGTCGGGTAGGTCGGGGCGATCGCGGGTCATCAACAACTCAATCTAGTGCATTGCGTTATGTCCATTGGGACAAGGGATTGATCGTGGGGAGTGAGACCTTTGAGATTTTGGACACCTCAAAGGTCTGAAACTAGGGTGCGATCTCCTCCACTAGCAATCCAGTTTTAGAGTTGATCGGTATTGAATCTCGGCTTGATGCGATGGATTACTCGTCGCCCGATTCAACAATCCGCTGGAACAGATAGCCCGTACCCCGTGCCGTGAGGATCAGCTCCGGATTGCTCGGGTCTTCTTCGAGCTTGGCGCGGAGACGCGAGATGTGAACATCCACAACGCGGGTGTCTACGTGACGCTCAGGGGTGTAACCCCAAACCTCCTGAAGAATTTCCGATCGCGAGAACGGCTCACCCGATCGGCTCACCAGCAATTCCAAGAGGCTGAACTCCATCCCCGTTAAACGGATGCGCTCATCCCCTTTATAGACTTGGCGTTTATTGGTATCAATACGGATGTTGTTGATTTGGATCACGCCCGAGCTGGGAATGCCCGTCACGCCATTTTTATCCACACGGCGCAACACCGATCGAATCCGCGCTTCGAGTTCCTTGGGTGAAAACGGCTTGACGACATAATCGTCTGCGCCTAGCTCTAGCCCCGTTATTCGATCGGCCACATCACCCAGCGCCGTCAGCATGATGATCGGTACGTCCGACTCTTTACGCAGCTCTTGGCAAACGCCGTATCCATCGAGCTTGGGCATCATCACATCGAGGACGACGAGATCGGGACAGGAATCTCGGAAGGTATCGAGCGCTTCTTCACCATCGGCAGCGGTCACGACGTCGTAACCGATCATCGCGAGTCGGGTTTCGAGAATGCGCCGAATGCTCGCCTCATCATCAACAACTAGGATTCTTTCTTTTTGATTATCCAAGATTCTTTTCGCCCCTTAACCTAAACGCTTGGCTATTTAAAGCTTGATTTCGTTTTGAGTGTGTTCCTTTAGGATACTAGCGCATCGTCTGGGATGTTGTGTTGGTCAAATCCTTGCACGCTATATCTTTCACGGTTTTTTAGCGCTAGAGGGGCAAAAGCTTAAAATATTAAGAGATGATACGAAGATTTCGGCCTGATAATGCGTTTCTAAGATGGGTAAGATTGCACCGTCTTCGATCGCGTTCCGCAGTGTTCCACAGCAGTTATGGCTAAAGCAAAAACGACCTATATCTGCTCCGATTGCGGCAGCGAAGCACGGCAATATTTCGGACGCTGTCCGGACTGCGGTAACTGGAATACCCTCGTGGAATCGATCGTGGAAACCAGTCCGCCACCCGCTACCAGTAAACGGGCGATCGATCTCGCGTCTGTAAACGCACCGAAACCCGGCCAGCGCCACACGACGCCCGCCCCGGCCAAACCGGCGCAATCGGTACGACTGGCGGAAATGTCCGATATTGGGATTACGCGGATGTCGTCGGGCTATGCGGAGTTCGATCGCGTCCTCGGTGGCGGCATTGTCGAGGGGTCGCTGGTGTTGGTGGGGGGCGAGCCGGGGATTGGGAAGTCAACGCTGTTGTTGCAGACGGCGAGCCAGTTGGCGGGGCGATCGCGGGTGCTGTACGTGTCGGCGGAGGAGTCGGGGCAACAGGTGAAGCTACGGGCACAGCGGATTTTGGCAGATTTGCAGGAGTTTGGGGCGATCGAGGAGGATGACGAATCACCATCCATTGCAGTGATGACGGAGAGTTCGACGCACCAACCGGACAAGCAAGGTCAGCAACGTCAAACTAAAAACACCGATCGCGCCGCCCCGACCTGGGAGGCTAGCGCCGCTGATTTTTACCTGCTACCCGAAACCGACCTCGAAACCATCCTTACGGAACTCGAATCGCTACAGCCCCAGGTTGCGATCATTGATAGTATTCAGCGCATTTACTTCAAAGCCCTGGCCTCCGCTCCGGGGTCAGTGGCGCAGGTGCGGGAATGCACCTCAGCGCTGATGCAAGTGGCGAAACGTACGGGGGTGTCGTTGTTTCTCGTCGGCCACGTCACCAAGGACGGCGCGATCGCGGGGCCGCGCACCTTAGAACATCTGGTCGATACGGTTCTATTTTTTGAAGGTGATCGCTTCGCCAGTCATCGCCTGTTGCGATCGATGAAAAATCGTTTCGGCCCCACCCACGAAATCGGCGTATTCGAGATGGTGGCGCGGGGGTTACGAGAGGTCGCCAACCCGTCGGAATTATTTTTGAGCAGCCGTGACGAAATGGTCTCGGGAACCGCAACGATCGTCGCCTGCGAAGGAACCCGCCCGATCGTCGTCGAAGTCCAAGCCCTCGTCAGCCCCACCAGTTTCGGCACACCCCGCCGATCGACCACGGGCATCGAGAGCAATCGCCTCCAGCAAATCCTCGCCGTCCTCGAAAAACGGGTCGGCATTCCCCTCTCGAAACTCGATACCTACGTCGCCTCCGTGGGCGGGCTGCGGGTGGAGGAACCGGCGGCGGATCTGGGCGTAGCGATCGCCGTGGTGGCTGCCTTTCGCGATCGGATTGTCGATGCGAATACCGTGACGATCGGCGAAGTTGGCCTCGGGGGTCAGGTGCGCCCCGTACCGCAATTGGAGCTACGCCTACGCGAAGCGGCCAAACTGGGCTTTCGGCGGGCGATCGTTCCACGTGGTAAAACCTATCCCGACATTGGTCTGGAAATCATCCAAGTGTCGCGCGTTTTGGACGCCATTTTGGCCGCACTGCCCCGAGACGAAACGGAAAAGTAATCACCACTAAATTCTGGAGAGGCCGAGAATTTGAAACCTAAATCTGCCAGCGGACTACAAGACTTGATTTGAGAGATTAAAGAATCTATCACAAAGTACTTCGATCTATGATGTCTGCTTTTTTTTGACTACTAGATTTAAAAAATAGTCATAGCTGAATTGTAAAAACCATGAGACCCCTATCATGGCAGGAATCCCAACAATTGTTAAATATAGGGCTCGCTGAGTTTCATCTACGGGATTAATCACCTTGAGTAATAACTCGTAAACAGGTCGGTGGAAAAGATACATACAGAAACTGCTATAGCTTAAGAAAGAGATAATCTTTTTGTATGCTAGTAAGTAAGTATTGAGATGCTGTAGTACAAAAAAAAGCATCAATGAGCTAGAGGCAACTAATGGCATACGTATTACTATTTCGTTAACAAAAACTTTATCAATCTCAATCTGAGATGCATAAGTAGCAGAATCAGACACTGACAAAGGATAAAACAGTACACTTATTCCAAATACCAAATAAGTTATGAAGCGTATGACTGGGCGATCAATTTTTGGCTCATGTGCACCAACAATTAGCCCTAAGCAAAATGCAGGAAAATGTAAAATCATGCGAGTATCAAGCTGACTAGTACCCTCCGAGTAAATAAAGAGAATAAAAATAGTTAAAACTGAAGCTATTAGAATTCTTTCAATAGTTTTGTCTTTCCCCAAAATAATTGGTGATAAGAAATTTAAAAATAATATCATTGTCATAAACCACAAAGTTAGAGGAGCTGGCTTATGAAACATGGATGTAAAAAAAGTAGATCCAATTAATTTTTCTATTTTTTCAATTCCTAGCAACCAAAAAGCAATGATTGATAGTAGATATAGGGGATAAAGTCTTAAAAGACGTTTTTTGATAAATTGTATGACTTGTTGAAAATTAGCAAAAGCTTCTTTTTTTCCAATAAAGTATGCTGACAAAAAGCAAAAAAGACTAAGACAAACTAATGAAAAAGCTTTCGTGAATATATTTTTATCAAACAATGCAACCTTTTCAAAGTCAAAATAGCCAAGTAAATGCCAATAAGTCACAATGTATAGACA
>RDYZ01000453.1 GCA_004293855.1 Oscillatoriales cyanobacterium
CTCCTCGCTGGTGAGTGGTGCGGTGGCCTCGCTCCAGGTGAGGGGTGTCGTCAACTCGTCTGGATTCGCGGCCCCCAAGCTCAGGGTCGTAATCCGTGGATCACTGAGCAAAAAGCGATAGTTTAAACCCAACGGCGAAAGGGGAGCGCAGCGATCGATCAAGGTTTGGGGCGGGGTGTGAAGTTGGCCGCCCTTGTCGGCGGGAGAAATAATCAACAGACCCAGATCCCGCGATCGGGCCAAATCCAACAGGGGCGCGTGACGCTGAAAAAAAAGATAGTAGTGCAGATTAACAAACGAAAATGTGTCAAGTTGCATCGCAGCCGCGATCGTCTCCTGGCTGCCATGACTCGAAAAGCCCACATGACGAATCTTCCCCGCCGTCACCGCCTGCATCAGTGCGGCCAGACAACCATCCGGCGACTGCACCCAGGCAAGATGTTCAGCGGTATTCAGACCGTGAATCGCAAGATTGTCGATGTAATCGGTGTTGAGGCGTCGTAGGGAATCCTCGATCGCCTGGGTCATCGTCCGTGCATCCCGCGTCGGTGGAATTTTGGTGGTGATGTAAACCCGATCGCGATCGACCCCTGCCGTCAACGCGGCCCCGAGAAATACCTCACTTTGACCATAGCCCCGCGCTGTTTCGATGTGGTTAATCCCCCGATCGACCGCTGCGCGAATGGTAGCGATCGCATTGGTTTGGGATTCGAGATAACGCATCGTCCCCAAACTGAACACCGACAGCAGGAGACCCGTCCGTCCAAAGCGGCGATAGTGCATCAAATCCAACTCCATCACACACAACAATTCACCCGCAGCCTCGCCCATTACGGCAAGGTTGCTTATCCTGAATTCACATTTATCTTCCCTTTAATTTAGTATCATCATCACCAGTCCCTCCCATCCCCCAGAACCGATCGTGAGCTACCCAATGGATCGCCGTGCCTACGCTGAAACCTACGGCCCGACCGTGGGCGATCGTGTCCGTCTCGCCGACACCGAAATCATCATCGAAGTTGAACGCGACTACACCACCTACGGCGACGAGGTGAAATTTGGCGGGGGGAAAGTCATCCGCGATGGGATGGGACAGTCACCCATTACCAACGCCGATGGCGCGGTGGATGTGGTGATCACCAATGCGCTCATCCTCGACTGGTGGGGCATTGTCAAGGCAGATATTGGCATCAAATCCGGCAAGATTTTTAAGATTGGTAAAGCCGGAAATCCTCTCGTACAGGACAAGATTGATATCATCATCGGTCCGGGTACGGAGGTGATTGCGGGGGAAGGTGCGATCGT
>RDYZ01000076.1 GCA_004293855.1 Oscillatoriales cyanobacterium
TTGATGCTCGGTAGAGACTAAAACGTATTCCATCAAGCTCGGAATCGTGCGGTAGTCAGCGAATTTTTCCGTGCGATCGAACCGTGCCGTACTGGGCGATAGCACTTCGATAATTAAGCAAGGATGTTCAATGTAAAGCGCGTTCGAGGGACGATCGCGATCATCACAGGTAACGGTTAAATCCGGATAGTAAAATGCATTCCGTTCTGCGATTCGCGTTTTAACATTTTCAGAAAAAACGAAGCAACCAGAACCGCGTAGGTGATTTTTGAGCTGTGTGATTAAGTTACTAATGATTGTATTGTGGTTTAGCGTTCCACCAGTCATGGCGAACACTTCACCATCGCGGTATTCGTGGCGCATCGGGCTGATGTCTTCGGCGGCGAGGTAGTCGTCCGGGGTGATATACAGGGGATCGCTGGCAAGCATGATCTGTTGGCTAGGGAATAACGCGATCGTAGCAAGTCTCAGATGAATCTCGCTGGCAAACCCATCCACCGGTCTTATTCGCCCAAGCAGCACACCAGTTGGGAATCCGTCGGCGCATTGGGATCAAGCACACCGATCGTCCCTTCGGCGATTAAACGCTCGATCTCGCGATCGATCTGCTCAACTGTGCCGCCGCCGTTTCCCGTAACACCAGCCGTCCCATCAACTGTTGGGTTTGCACCAATGCAAAGATAAAATCCGCCACCGATCGATCCAGCCCCGCCGCCCGGTGTTCCTCGCGATCGGGCGATAGCAAACTGCTTAGATCCGAGCCAAATGCCCCCAACTCCTGTAGTAAACAGGATTCCTGTAAAACACCGGTGTCACGGGTGAGTTGCTGAAGTTCTGAGGGGTGAACCGGGCGATCGTCCAAAATCAGATCCCCACCCAGCGCCGCCGTTAATAACTCGTGATAGCTCACCAGAATTTGCATCGAGTCGAGATCCGGGACAATGTGACGATGCACCGAATCAACAAATAACTCGCGGTAGCGCCGATAGCCTTGGTTACGCGGAATCCCCAAACTTTCCGCCCGAATTAGATAGAGAAATTCGCAGGCATTATCCCGTAGCGCCGTTTGACAGGCTTTCATCACGTTACAAAAACTGACAAGATTCGGCTCCTCCACCCAAATCACACCAACGCGCCCCACCTCAAACGACCAATAAAATCCCAGCGAATACCGGCTATAGGTGCGGCTTGCGAGGATTTGGGGTTGGACGCCACAAACTCCGAGGACTTCGAGAACTTGGCGCAACATGCGGATGCGTTCCGGTTCGGAAAATTGGCGCATGTGGGTGACCCGATCGCGGTTTAGGCGCAGGGTTTCCCGCCAGCGTAGTTGAAAGGCGGCGATCGGGAGAGCGGTGGTGATGGGGGTGGAGGTGTTGACGATCGGGGGGATTGGCGCGATCGGCTCTAAAGGATGGAGTACACCGACGTGATCCGGTGTGAATTCGCCTCGATCGAGCGGTGATCGTCCCGCCTGAATCGCGTGTTTCGCCTCCTGAAAACACTGACGCCCAAGCATTAACACCGATCGCGGTAACGCTCGACCACCGGGAAATTTGCGATCCAAATCCGCTTGACTGAGGGGATAAATCTCACTGGGTGGAGGTGCTTGGGTTTGGTGGTGTAGGGGTGCAAGGCGCAGTCTCCAAAGCAGTTTTGCAAGCTGGAGCGCGATCGGTTTGAGGCGCAAGTGTTCGTCAATACGAGCGAGATCGGCGGGTTGGATATGTTTGGCGTTGTCGTTCCAGGTATTGGTAATAATGCTGACAATCACGACAAAGTTTTTGAGTTTTTGATTGTGAATAATGGAATTCACATTAAACAGCGCCTGTAAATCAATGTGACCGCGTTCAGAACGATCGACGTTATCTAGATTGTCAAAACATAAAACAATGGGCTGATTGGTACTCGCTAACCGGCCAAAGTTGCCCAGAATATTCTGGGCTTTACTTTCGGTATCGATCGCACTATTTACATTTAATAACCGTAAACTTTCTTCATCCAGCTCATCCCCCTTTAACCACTCGCAGGCCAGGGCATAGCGATCGGGATCGGTGAGATGAAACAACACACTAAAGAATTCATTCGCGTTATAAATTCCCACCGGATGCGCCGCTTTCAAATTACGCACAAAGGTCGATCGCGCTCCGAGCAAACGATCGACCAAACCAGCATCCCGCGTCGAAATCAGTCCCCTTAACCACAACAAAAGCTGTGATTCACGCTGACTATCCGGCACATACATCAGACTATCGATCGTGTAGCGCAGGGTGTGCCGCCAAATATAATCCCGTTCCGGCCACGGGCCGACATAGGCAAAAAAGGCTTTGCGATTGAGTTCCCGTTTCAGCCTGCCAAGCAAATGGCTTTTACCCGCACCGGAATCCCCCGCGAGCAAAATCGTCCGGCTGCGTTGATCGGCGATCGTCTGGTCTACGGTGTGATCGATCGCGGTGACAATTTCGTGATGAATTTCGTCGATCGCCGATCGCGTATCGTGGCTTTCCTGCCAAAAATTACCAGGACGAAACAGCGTCGAATCAAACGGATTGACGGTTTCACAGATGAGGCGATCAATCGAAGTCATGGCACAACACAGAAAATTACATTCAGTCAATCTTAGTGAATTAGCCGTCACCTTCTGGCAAGGCCGCAAAGCGATCGTGCTATAACGGGGGCGTCTAAACGCTTACAACGTCTTAACATCAGCGTCGATCGCGGCGGAGGAAAACCCAGGTGTCGCCCGAACCCCCATCCCCACAGCCCACCGTACTGGTCACCGGTGGCGCAGGCTATATCGGTTCCCATGCCGTTTTGGCGCTCAAGCAAAGCGGCTACAACGTCGTGATTCTCGATAACCTCGTCTACGGTCATCGCGACATCGTTGAGAATGTTCTCGATGTGCCGCTGATTGTGGGCGATACGACCGATCGTGCCTTGCTCGATCGGATCTTTGCAGAACACGAGATCAGCGCCGTCATGCACTTTGCGGCCTATATCGCCGTTGGTGAATCCGTCACCGATCCCGGCAAATACTACCAGAACAACGTTCACGGTACGCTGACCTTGCTGGAAGCCATGGTTGCCGCGAACGTCAAACGCTTTGTGTTCTCGTCTACCTGTGCCATCTACGGCATTCCCCAGGAAATCCCGATCACCGAAGATCACCCCAAAGCACCGATCAGCCCCTACGCCTCCAGTAAGTGGATGGTTGAGCAGATCCTTCAGGATTTTGACACGGCCTATGGTCTCAAATCCTCAATTTTTCGTTACTTCAACGCCTCCGGAGCCCATCCCGATGGTGGATTGGGGGAAGATCACAGCCCCGAAACCCACCTGTTACCGCTGATTTTGTTTGCGGCGATGGGACGCCGGGAGAATATCGCCATTTTTGGCACGGACTACGACACCCCTGACGGAACCTGTATTCGGGATTATGTCCACGTCTGTGATCTGGCCTCAGCGCATGTTCTCGGGCTGCAATACTTGCTCGATGGGGGCGAGACTGATGTGTTTAACCTGGGCAATGGCAATGGATTTTCGGTGCGGGACGCGATCGAAGTGGCGCGACAGGTCACCGGGCGCAAGATCAACGTTGTGGAACACGAGCGACGTCCGGGTGATTCCACCGTATTGCTGGGCAGTGCCGAAAAAGCGAAAAAACGACTCGGATGGCAACCGCAATACCCTGAATTAAGCGATATCATCGCCCATGCGTGGCAATGGCATCAGCGCCGACATGGGATGTAAACCAAACGGGATATAACGGGGCATACAGTGGCCGCACACCTGAATCAACATCTCCAGATTGACCCTAGCGATGCCGTGGGTCGCACCGAAACGTTATGACAGACTCTAGCTCGCCCATCCCACCCACTCCACCGATCCCGTCCACTCCGCAGATTTCCGCCATTATCTGCACCCACAATCGCGATCAATACCTCGGTGCTGCGATCGATACACTCTTGGCTCAGGATTGCCCCCAGTACAATCTGGCGTATGAAGTGATCGTGGTGGATAACGGCTCGACCGATCGCACCAAGGCGATCGTCGATCAGCGTCTTGCTGATCCCCGCCTGCGCTACATTTGGGAACCCATCCTCGGACTCTCCACCGCTCGCAACACGGGAGCCAACGCCGCGAAAGCTGAGATTTTGGCCTATCTCGACGATGATGCTGAAGCGACACCCCATTGGTTGCGAACCCTATATCAGGCGTATCAAACCAACGATCGCTTGGCGATCGCCGGGGGACGGGTGACGCTAATCTGGCCGGAGGGGATCACACCACCGCCCTGGTTATCGGACAATCTCGCCGAAAATCTCGGCGCTTATGATCTGGGCGATCGTCCCCTGCGTATCACCCAAGCGGGTCTTACCCCGCGCGGCCTTAACTATTCCCTCCGTCGTAGCTTTCTCGATACGATCGGCGGTTTTGATCCCAACCTGGGCCGCGTCGGTAAAAACCTGCTCTCCAACGAAGAGCTATTTATGACCGAAAAAGCCCTTGCCGGTGATTGGCAGGTGATGTATTTACCCGAAGCCTTGGTGGCGCATAACGTTGCGCCTGAACGCACGGTGCGATCGTGGTTTCTGCGGCGCGGCTGGTGGCAGGGCATCAGTGAATGCTATCGCGAGCAGTTAACCGGACGAGCGGGCTGGTCACAAATTGGGCGCGGCCTCGAACGCATGGCACGCGGGTTATACAACTCGCTGCGCTACTGGAAACACCCCGATCGTCGCTTTGACAGTTGGGTGTACGCCTATTCGCAACTGGGCTATCTACGAGCCACGATCATCCAGCTCGTGTCCCCCAATTCCTAATGCATCCCAATCAATTCAGCAACAACCGAATGTCATGATGCACGATTGGCCGCGATCCGCTCACCACAATCCTCCTGGGGTAACTCATGCGGGAGGAACCTGCGTCAGGAGCCTCCCGCGCAGGCTGTGCGGCGCATCAGCTCCGTATTTTTAGGTGACCTCCTAAAATTGGTTTAGATCCTGGATCTGGATCAACCCCTGTGTATCTACCGATAGCCGCATCCCCTTGGAACACGATGTTTTAGCCCAATGGACATCTCCTCAAGGACACTCGATCGGCGTGATACAGTTTCGATACCCTTATCCGACTTCAAACCATGACTGCAACAAGTGCTAAGGTTCCCGTCTCCGTTCTGATTCCCGCAAAAAATGAAGAGGCGAACCTGCCCGCTTGTCTCGAAAGTGTTGCTCGTGCCGATGAAATCTTTATGGTGGATTCGCAGAGCGAAGATCGCAGCGAAGAAATTTGTCAGAGTTACGGCGTCAATGTGGTGCAGTTTTATTTCAATGGAAGCTGGCCGAAGAAGAAAAATTGGGCGCTGGAAAATCTCCCCTTTCGGAATGAATGGGTGTTAATTGTTGACTGTGATGAACGGATTACGGATGCATCCTGGGATGAAATTGCAGCGGTCATCCGTGCGGATAAACACGATGGCTGGTATATCAATCGTCGCGTATTTTTCCTGGGTAAATGGATTAAGCATGGTGGAAAATATCCCGATTGGAATTTGCGCTTGTTCAAGCACGCGATCGGGCGTTACGAAAACCTCAAAACCGAGGATGTGCAAAATACGGGCGATAACGAAGTTCATGAACACGTGGTGCTGAACTCCAAGCGTGGTGCGGGCTATCTGAAAGAGGACATGATGCACGAAGATTTTCGCAGCATCTATCACTGGCTGGCGCGTCACAACCGTTATTCCAACTGGGAAGCGAAGATTTACTACAACCTACTCAC
>RDYZ01000454.1 GCA_004293855.1 Oscillatoriales cyanobacterium
GCGATCGCTCCGTCCTCAGACCACGATCGCCGTTGGGAATCCGTGCGAAGCGAACAAGGCTTTCGTTCATAATGGAAGGGAAGAACCGCTTGTCCCCTCCCTGAATGACAGACTCAATCCAGCGCAGCCTGTGCCGAACTTGGAGTCTTGCAGCCGGAGTGACCTGAAGCGGTTCTGCCCTGGGTGCTCCTGACTCACCACTCTGACGGCCCTGTTTTCGGTCGATGTCTATGACTTATTGCGTCAACCCTGACTGTCCCGTTCCTGAAAACTTAGATTCCGCTGAGGTTTGCGCGTCCTGTGGCTCGTCCTTGCTGTTAAATCAGCGATACCAACCCATTCGCGTGCTTGGTCAAGGCGGTTTTGGCGCCACGTTTATTGCGCGTAATCTGTCGCTACCGGGTACGCCGGTGTGTGCGGTGAAGCAGTTGCGCATCGCGTCGGCCAATCCCCAGGCGATCGAACGGGCTCGCCAATTGTTTGAACGCGAAGCGACCACCCTCGGCAAAATTGGCAATCATCCCCAAGTCCCTAGTTTGCTGGACTATTTTGAAGATGACTGTCAGTTTTATCTCGTACAGGAATACGTGAAGGGCTGGACGCTGAAACAAGAGGTCAAACGATCGGGGCCGTTTGATGAAGCTAAAATTCGCGCGTTTTTACTCGAAACCCTCACTTTACTCAAATATTTTCAGTATCAGGAAGTTATTCACCGCGACATTAAACCGGCCAATATCATTCGGCGCAGTATTGACGGTCATCTGGTCTTTATTGACTTTGGGGCGGTCAAGGATGAAGTCAGTCAAACCATGTTGCTGAGTGATGAAAACAACCCCAATACGGCCTTTGCGATCGGCACGCCGGGATTTGCACCACCGGAACAACTGGGATTACATCCGACCTACGCCAGCGATATTTATGCCTTGGGAGCCACCTGTCTCTACCTGATGACGGGTCAGTCGCCGAAACGGTTTGGTTGTGACCTGCGAACGGGAGCGATCAACTGGCATGGTCAGATTTCCCTGTCCGAAGGGCTGACGGCAATTTTAGACAAAATGCTCCAACCCCAAACCGCTTTACGATATTCGGCAGCGGCTCTCGTCATCAACGACCTTCAGCGTCTAAATGCCCAAGTCGTCGCACCCGCATCCCCAACTCCACTCACCTCGACCCCGGCTCCAGAGCGAAACATCCCGGCCCGTCCGACTCAAGCCAGCAGTGCGCCGCCCCTCGCCGTCTCGTCGCCAACTCCCCCCAGTCTGGCGGCACAGTCCCCCACTCGTTCCACAGCGGCGAACCCTGG
>RDYZ01000077.1 GCA_004293855.1 Oscillatoriales cyanobacterium
CCACCACCGCCAGCGATCGCGAGTTTCTCATCCTTTACAAAAAATAGAATCGCTCCAATTACAATTCCAAGACTGAGAGCAATGATGCAAGTGTTTAAAAATTTTTGTTGTTCTTTTTGTTTTTGTCTTTGTTTTAGAGATACTTCTTGGGGTGTTAATTGAGGAGTCACTTCAAAGTCCTCTAATTTAACGCCAAGTTTATTGAGATCCAGAGGCTTAGGCTGTTTTCCTGATTTTTTGACCATGGCTCAAATTTATATCTGGGGATAGGTCACAACTTTTGGGTCAAATGTAGACTTGAAATCGGGAGCTGGAGGTGACCTTCAATAGTTATGCGTCGATTGAGTATGGTTTGGTTCTGTGGAACGCTAGGGAAAGATGTGGAGGTGCTCAGGGATGAGAGTTAGGAAAATTGTTGAGTATGAAAGGCGGCGTAGCGTTGACCAGCGGCGAGCAGGGTATCATGGGTGCCACTTTCGATGATGTGGCCATGTTCTAGGACCAGGATACGATCGGCACGGCGAATGGTGGCGAGGCGGTGAGCGACGATCAGGACGGTGCGGTCTTCCATAATGCGATCGAGGGCTTGCTGGACAAGGGCTTCGGATTCGGAGTCAAGGGCGGAGGTGGCTTCATCGAGAATCAAAATGCGGGGATCATGGAGGACGGCACGGGCGATCGCGATGCGTTGACGTTGACCGCCAGACAGGTTGACTCCGCGTTCGCCGACCCAGGTTTCGTAACCTTGGGGAAATTGTTGGATGAATTGGTGGGCGTTGGCGATTTTGGCGGCGGCGATGACTTGATCGCGATCGTAGCTTATTTGTCCGAAGGCGATATTTTCGGCGATCGTGCCGGTGAGCAGGAGGGTGTCTTGGGGGACAATGCCAATTTGCTGGCGTAGGCTGGCGAGGGTCAGGTCACGGATGTTGTGGCCGTCGATCGTAATGCTTCCCTGCTGTGGATCAAAGAAGCGTGGTAATAAATGTACGAGGCTACTTTTACCAGCTCCGGAGGAACCGACCAGGGCGATCGTGCTACTGGCGGGGATCTCAAGATCGATGTGTTTCAGTGCCGGTGCGTCGCTGTCGGGATAGGTGAGCGAGACGTTGTGATAGATGATCTGGCCGTTCGTTTGGGCGATTGTGATGGCTTGGGGGGATTCGACAATATCGGGAGGGATCGCCAGTAACTCGAAGAGGCGATCGATCGAGGCTTCAGACTGTTTAAATTCGTTGTAGTTGCTGCTGACCAGGGAAATGGGGTCGATCAGCATGGCAATCCCGGCGACGTAGCTGGCGAAACCGCTACCGGTCAGGTTGCCTTGGGAGATTTGCCAACTGCCGAGGAAAAAGATCAGCAATACGCCCATGGCTTCGAGAAAACCGACGACGACAAATTGCAGGGCTTGGGTTTGGGCGGTGAGCAGTTTGATGCGGCGGGCGCGATCGGCTTCGGCGGTGAATCGTTGGAGACCGTAGTTTTCAGCGGCAAAACTCTGGACGATGCGAATTGCACCGAGCATTTCAGTCACGAAGGAGGCCAGATCGGAGATCCGCTCCTGACTGCGGCGAGAATAGCCCATCAGCCGTTCACCAAACCAGCCGATCGACAGGGCGATGACCGGGGCGATCGTCAAGGTTGCAAGGGTTAGCGGCCAGTTGAGCCAGACCATATACCCAAGAACGACGATCAGTTGCAGGACGCTAGGGACAAACTGATGAAAGATTTTATTAATCGCTTCACCGACACGATCGACGTCCTCCGTCAGGCGATAGGCGAGATCACCGGTTTTAGCTTTGGCGAAATAGGATGCGCCCAATTTTTGCAGATGGTCGTAAACCCGCGTTCGTAAATCCAAGGCGATCCCTAGGGCCGCCTTGGCCATCAGCACATCTTGGCCGAACTGAACCAGACCGCGCAGGATAAAGATCCCAGCGCTCCAAGCCATTAGTTGAGCGATCGCCTGAACATTCCCAGCGCCGATGTAACCCGCGATTTTACCGACCAACACACCCAAAATCGGCCAGAAGACCGTAAACCCCAGGGTGCAACAGAGCGCCAGGGCGATCGTCGTGCGGCGACTGTGCAGGTACGGAACCAGCCGCCAATAGTTCGATCCGGGATCTGGCGTGTCTGACGGCTGGGTGTGGGGCGTGTTGGGTTGGGGGATCGATCGAGACTTCAAGGGGATCGTCAAAGTAGGGGACTAACGTAGAGAACTAAACAAGATTGCGGCTAACCATACAGGCTGGACGAGCCAACACACCCAGCGATCACGCTTTGTCAAGATTCGTTACAATCGAGCCTCAGACCGGGTTACGCTTGGGGATCAGTACGACCACCATCCTGCATGACTCCAGCGTACCTGCGATCATTGTTTTACTATTGTCTCCCCGAACAGATCGAGCATGTCCAGCACCTCCCCGATCGCTTCCGATCCCCACGTTAGTCGTATCGCCACCATCCTCCGTGCCGGACAGCCGGACGACACCGTACGCATTCAAGGTTGGGTACGCACCAAGCGTGAGCTAAAAAAGTTCACGTTTATGGAAGTGAATGATGGATCGGCGATCGCCAACTTACAGATCGTGCTCGATTCCGCCCTGCCCGACTATGCAACGACGATCAAACAGCTTCAAACCGGTACATCCGTGGATGTCACCGGCAAGCTGGTCGATTCCCCAGCCCAGGGTCAGCGTCTGGAAATGCAGGCGATCGCCCTCACCGTCGTCGGCACATCCGACGCCGAAACCTACCCACTCCAGAAAAAACGTCACTCCTTCGAGTTTCTCCGCACGATCGCCCATCTGCGATCGCGCACCAACACCCTAGGAGCCGTGTTCCGCGTTCGGAATGCCGCATCCAAGGCGATTCATGATTTTTTCCAAGCGCGTGGTTTTCTGTGGGTGCATACACCGATTTTGACGGCGAGTGACTGCGAAGGGGCGGGGGAAATGTTGGGTGTGACGGCGCTAGATTTGGCGAATCCGCCGAAAACGGAATCCGGCGCGATCGACTACAGCCAGGACTTTTTTGGTAAACCCGCTTACCTAACCGTGAGCGGCCAGCTCGAAGCCGAAGTCATGGCGATGGCCTTTAGCAATGTCTACACCTTTGGCCCGACATTTCGCGCAGAAAATTCCAACACGTCGCGCCACCTCGCGGAATTTTGGATGGTGGAGCCGGAGATGGCCTTTTGCGATCTGGCAGGCGATATGGACTTAGCGGAAGCCTTTTTAAAATATGTCTTTCAAGCCGTATTAGCCGCCTGTCCAGAGGACATGGAGTTTTTCAATCAGCGCATTGATGCTACCGTGCTCGAACGGGCGAACAATATTATCGACAGCGGCTTTGAGCGGGTCACCTATACCAAAGCGATCGAGATTTTAACCCAGGCCGATCGCACCTTTGAATATCCCGTGGAATGGGGCGCGGATTTGCAGTCGGAACACGAGCGTTATCTAGCCGAAGACTATTTTAAAAAGCCCGTGATTGTCTACGATTATCCGATCGGGATTAAGGCGTTTTACATGCGGGCCAACGATGACGGTAAAACCGTCGCGGCCATGGATGTCCTCGCACCCGGAATTGGTGAAATTATTGGCGGATCACAACGCGAAGAGCGCCTCGATGACCTGAGCCAACGCATTATCCATCAAGGCTTAGATCTGGATGATTATTGGTGGTATCTCGATCTACGGCGTTACGGCACAGTGCCCCACGCGGGCTTTGGTCTCGGGTTCGAGCGGCTGGTACAATTCCTGACCGGCATGGGCAATATCCGCGATGTGATTCCGTTCCCCCGTGCGCCGCTCAGTATTGACTTTTAAGATTGAGGTTTCCGTCGACGATCGGCACAATTCCGTCCGATTCCCCAGCAGAACAGAGCGCGGGCGATCCCTCTGGATCACCCGCGCTCTCTTTCAACTCATCCCCCATACTCCCGTAGACTGACCGTGAGGTGAGGGGGGTTAGGCGAGGGTCAATCTACCGCTGCCTCGTTCATCAAAGGAGCTAGCAATCTGGGGAAAGTTCAACATAGTCTGCACGTTAGGAAATGAGGATTGATGGTTGTGTGGTAGGAAACCCCCACGGTTGTGATCAACCCTGGGGGTTAAATGTCAGGGTGCATCTACCACTACCCCTATCCTGTAAATGGCGACGAGTTCCGGACAGTTTTTGGAAGAATATTCCAACGGTTTAATGCAGGTATTGTCTGGGCTAGTCGTGCCAAAATAAAAACCCCAAGGTCACGAGGAACTCAGGGTTTAAATGTCAGGGTGCATCTACCACTACTCTTATCCTGACGGGTGTGATGTATTCCGGAAGATTCGATAATTTTTTGGGTTAAGCCCAGGGAAATAAAAACCCCGAGGTCACGAAGGAACTCAGGGTTTAAATGTCAGGGTGCATCTACCACTACTCTTATCCTGACGGGTGTGATGTATTCCGGAAGATTCGATAATTTTTTGAGTTAAGTCCAGGAAAATAAAAACCCCGAGGTCACGAAGGAACTCGGGGTTTAAATGTCAGGGTGCATCTACCACTACTCTTATCCGCTGGAGGGTGAGAGATTCCGGAGAGTTTGGAAAAAATGGTCAAAAACAGGCTCTCGGCGAATCGTGGGGGGATGGGGGGCGGCGCGGTCTGGTGGGTTCGTCTGGTGGGCTGTGGGCTCGGGTGCGTACGATCGATCGGGTTGAGATCCTGCGATACAGTAAACGGATGGTGTCTGTGGGTTGAGGCTCATGTCCGATTATCTGTTTGATCCGGCTCCGATTGCTGCCGAGACGCTCGATCGCGTCGCGCAATTTGTCGAGAAATGGCAAGGCCGGACGGGTAGCGAGGAGGCGAATTTTCAGCCGTTTTTTAGTGAGCTGTGCGCGGCGATCGGGGTTGAGCCGCCGGGGCTGAAGACGGACGGTGATGATGAATATTGCTATGAAAAGCCGGTCAAGATGGTGCTTCCGGGTGGTCGTGGGAAGACGGGCAAGATTGATGCGTTTAAGCGGGGCTGTTTTGTCTTTGAGGCGAAGATGGCGGGGGACAAGGCGAACAAGCGCGGGACAGCGAGCCATCGGAAGTATATGAAGTTGGCGTTTAACCAGGCGATCGACTATGCGCGGGCGCTGCCGGAAAAACCGCCGTTTGTCATGACCTGCGATGTGGGCGGTGAGTTTAGCATTTGGCAGGGGTTTAGCGAGTCGTGGGTGGGGACGTTTGCGGATTATGGGGATTATGAAAGTCGGCGGCGTGTGCCGATCGGGGATCTC
>RDYZ01000455.1 GCA_004293855.1 Oscillatoriales cyanobacterium
AGGTGCATCAAAATACTTGCTACCCCTTGACCGTGGTCGATACCAACTACATTACCGTGGATTTTGAACCCTTGGGATTCGCGTCCCACGAGAGACACGCGACCGGCAGCCGGTGCAACTACAGGGGAACCGTAAGCGCCCGCGTAATCGACGCCGCGGTGGTAGTAGTCCTTAGCAAATACCCCATTATAGTACCGACGCACGCCGTAAATAGTGGTAATTTCGCCGGAGTTGGGGCGCAACAATTTGCCATCCCAAAATTTTTGAGGTGTCACAAGTGCTTTAAAGGCGTCTACGCGATCGAATTCGGCATCGGTACCTTCACTGTCTTTCCCAGGCGGCAGCCAGATGGATTGAGTCGGAAAATCTCGATCGCGCACTTGCACATTCAACTTCTGCACTTGTCCGTCACCGGAGACTTGAACAACGCGCGCACCGGGTTTCTCCAGTGGTGTCGTCGGTAGCAGGGCCCGAAAGCGATTATTGCCGATCGGAAACGCGGGGTAATTTTTTTGCAGTACAGAAACCGTTGGAGTTGCGCTGCTGCTGTTTACCTGAATGATTACCGACAGCGTATCACCCAGTTCAGGATTTGGCGGCGTCACCTGCACCTGCAAAGCTTGCACAGGCGATACCAGACTGAGAATGCTGGCAACAATTGGGCCAGTCAAAATCGCCCTGTTTATGTTTGCCTTCAATAGCCTACACTCCCAAATAGCACTCGCAACTATTTTGGCACTTTGTCCCCAGTTAGCTCGATTCGCAGTTGCTGTCATTACCGATATCCTTAACCTTTGTCTAGCTAATGTTACACAAAGTAGCTAAATTTAGCACGCTTTGACTCAAAAAGGTAAAGGACTATTATGAGTTATGCTGCGCTGCATAAAAGATGAGATCAAAAAACCTTGTTCAAACATATTATAAGTTTTGAATATTTGACATATTTATTAGACAAATGCCACATTTGTAGATATTATAGAGGTTAAAATGCTATGCCAAGCGAGCAAAATAGACCCAAAGAATACGATGCCGTCCTTGGCGGTCAAAATTTAATTCCTATGAATGCGGCGGTACTGGGAGGAATTGCAGGCGTTAAAAGCCGCTTGGCATCGCCCGATGTTGCAGTGAGAATCGCTGCACTCTCCGATGCGCCCAAATATGGAGATGCAGGATTAGATTTGATAATTGGGGCATTGCAGGATGGGCTCTCCAGAACTTATGGTGATAATTTTATCTAATGCAAGAAACAAGCTAATACGCGATTTCTAAAATTATCAAAATTAGAAAAGCCATACCCTTGTCTTCCATCACTCCACTGGTTGTGCGATGAACAAAGTAGTTGCAGATACCTTCAAAATGATTCTCAATTGTTGATGCAGATTCTCTAAAAAATAATCGTGCATGATTTAGCCATTTTTTTAATTTTTCCTGCCCTTTTTTGACAGTTAAATTAGTTTCATATATTTCCCTAAAATCTTCCTTCATCTGATATGCAATCCTCAAACATTCTGATTTTTTTAAGATCAATTCTAATTTATCAAGCTGAAGAGGATTAAGAGCTTCCCCATTACTTAATAATAAATATTTACTACATCTATCTGTAATGCCTGCTGCTCTACGTAATTTATTTAAATCTCGATTTACCACTTTCATGACATGAAAACGGTCAATGACAATTTGAGCATTTGGAAATACTTCTTTGATAACTTTAGGGAATCCTCCCCACATATCAACACTCACTTCTTCAACTTGCTCACGAACCTCAACTGGTTGCTCCATAAGGACTTCAATGATTTCTTGCTGGCGGTGAGAGTCAATCATTTCAATCAAATCACCTTCAGAAATATCACTAACAACAGTCACAAACTTTCCTTGACCTTTCCGCATACTTATTTCATCCAAAGAGATTCGCTTAGCTGGCTTCCAAGTTGTTGTTTTTTTTTGCTTAATTACTTGATCGAATATTCCTTTTATTTCGTCATAACTTAGTTGCTCTTCTCGCCCAATCTGTTCTATATTCGATTGTTTAACGCGCTCATAAATGTTTTGCTCATATCGTTGAGTATGCCTTCTTTTTTTGTCCAGAAAATGTATTTGTTCTGTGGGATATCGTTGGCAATTAGGACAGTAAAACTGCCGTCGTGGGATTTTTAAATAAACAGGACGACCAAAGACTGGCAAATCTCTTACTAAGATTGGTCGATTCTGATGCAATTGTTCGGTATAATTTTGACAGTGATGACAAACCATACCTTCTCCTACAATTCTCAGTCCTAAGAAAATTTTTCCCTCAATTTGAGTACAACTTTCAATCTTGACTCCAGGCAAGTCTAATA
>RDYZ01000456.1 GCA_004293855.1 Oscillatoriales cyanobacterium
ACTCGCCGATCAAGCAGGTCTTCAATCCAGCAACGACGCGCTAGATCGACAATCTGCCGATCGCGATCGTGCGTCGTACGCGATAGACCAAAGCCGATATTGTCAGCCACGCTGAGATGGGGGAACAGCGCTGTTTGCTGGAACACATAACCGATGCGTCGTTGGTGTGCCGGGACGTCAATGGTTTGTAAATGATCAAACCAGGTGCGGCCATTGCAACGAATCCAGCCCGACTGGGGACGGCGCAACCCCGCGATCGTCTGCAAGAGCGAGGTTTTACCGCAACCGGACGGCCCCCAGAGAATCAGCGATCGTGCTTCGCTGCACAGGGCTAAATCGAGTGTAAAGGGGGGAGCATCGCCCCGACGACTAGAACGGACATAGATATCAAGATCGATCATATCGCTTGATCTTGGGTTGATTGATCGTCGAGCCCGTTGTCATGCGCCCCTAGCAATTCACCATTTTTCATTAACCCTCTTGCCTAAGTACGAGTTAGCGATCGCAGATGATCGCCAAACCAAATGACACGAACCCCACACCAACTGATTCGCCCGCCAAAACTCACCGTAACTAATCAGTTGATGCGCCGCCGACTTCGGACAACCCGCCTGATTTTCCTCACCCACACACAGCGCCGCCCACTCGTTATACACCGTCGCACTTCCCGGCGCGATCGGCTCCGTCCGCGCATCCACCTTCGCAAACCGCTGATACATTCCATTCAGCCCATTCACCTGATCCGCCGTCAGTGACACCACCTCAAACACCTGCACCGGCAACGGCGCATCCGGATACTGAATCACCCGATCGACCA
The DNA here is from genome assembly GCA_004293855.1 of Oscillatoriales cyanobacterium. GTDB lineage: Bacteria > Cyanobacteriota > Cyanobacteriia > Cyanobacteriales > Geitlerinemataceae > RDYZ01. The sequence goes on from RDYZ01000456.1 coordinate 818, forward strand.
CCGGCATCGGTGTCTCATTGGTCGGCGCCGACTCCTGACCTTCCCGCAACACCGGCGCACCATTTGCCGCCACCGGAGCCGCCGGAGCTTTCACCGTATTCGGCCCATCCGGATCAGCCCAAACACTTTTCAACGAATCACGACAGACCCCATCCGCCAAATTGCAGTACAGCTCCGGACAGTTCAACGACGCCCACAGGTTCGCCTCATCGGGGTAGAAAAAATCGCCGCCAATCCCAGGGCCACGCGGCAATAGCACGTTACAGACATGGGTTCGATCACCCGTGATTTCTAGCGCCCCGACGGTGTAGGTATAAACCGGGTCAGCCGGTGTGGCCGGGGCAGCCGGTGCAGCCGGTGCAACAGGTGCGTCAGGCGCGGCAGCATCCGGGGTTAGGGGAAGCGCCCCGCTTGTGTTCGTCGCGGAGGAGGTGGGCGGCTGACTGACGTTACAGGCCGTCATCAAGCTGGCGATCGCGCTGATGGTCACCAGGGACACGGGACGGATTAACTCGGTCAACCGCAGCGATCGTCCCGTTTGGACGTGGGCTGATCGTTGAACTTGCGATCGAAGATCCTGCACTCGAACCAACATGGTCACCATCCTGGAGGCTCTCGCCCCACTCTACACACCAGAATCCAGACAAAATCTAGAGAACGTCCAGACGATCGACTCTATCTTAGGCGCTTCACCCCGTGGTCAGGCCAAATCCACCCAGAAAAGCCCCACCGACGAACCTTGACGGTGACATTAACGCTCCATCGCCGCCACCGACTTCGGTACCGCATCCGTCAGGATTTCCAACCCCGTTTCCGTCACCAACACATCATCCTCAATCCGCACCCCAATGCCGTGCCACTTTGGATCAACCTCTGGCTGACCCTCGATCGGCTCGATATACGGCGAAATATAAATCCCCGGTTCCACCGTTAGCACATTGCCCGCCGCGAGTTCCTGCCAGTCTTCACCATATTTATAGGC
>RDYZ01000078.1 GCA_004293855.1 Oscillatoriales cyanobacterium
CAACTCAAGATATAAAAAATCCCTTGAAGTGTCTCCAGCTCAAGGGTTTATACGTCTTCAGGCGTGAAAGAATTGGGAGGGTCGTGAACCGGGAACCGGCAACCACTAGCCGTAAAACGTCCGATGTAAACGTGAGTTGAGCTTTGCGGTGACGGGTTCGCCGCCGAGAAGATGTTGATCGATGATGGTGTGGACGTCGTCCGGTTGGACGCGACAATACCAGGTTTCATCAGCGGTGACCCGAACCGTCGGGCCAGAACTGCACTGTCCCATACACCTGGAAGCTAGGGCGATCGTTCCGTCGGGAAGCTGATCCATAAACATCGTTAACGTTTGAGCCGAGCCGCGATCGAGACAGTTGCGGTACTGACAAACATAGATCGTTGGTGTGGTGGGCATCTCGCAACTTCCATTGGCGAGGTCTGGAGAGTTCACAGTATCAGGGGGCGGAGTTGGAGTAGAGGTCATGCGGGTTGGGTAGATCACAACAGGATAACGAGCGAACCAAAGCCATCAGCCCAAGGCAAACGCTGGCATCGAGGTCTTGAATAACTGTCTGTACATGGGGCGGGAGAGTCCATGCTTAGAGATCGAGGTGTAGTCAGAATGGGCGATCGGTTTACATAACATATGTTAACAATCTCCCTCAGAAGGCGATCGCCCTGCACGAGTAAAGCCGACGGCACGGCTCGGGACTATCCTCTCTAAATTTCTAGCGTTGATCCCGTCAGGGTTACAGACCCTCAATTTTTGGGTGTGGTAGACGTTCTACGGCTGACCGATCGATGTTCTAGGATTCATTGATGACACCCCCTAGGAACTTCCATCACCCCGAAACAGGGTTTTCAGCGCTGTCCGTCACGGATGACATTCTCGACAGTGTTAAAATTCTGTTGGTCATACGACCCACCCGCTTCTCTAGACCCTCAGATCCTCCGAAATAAACAGCAGGGTTGTAAGTCCCGTCAGAGGTGAGAATAGAAGCCGGGAAAGCAGACAAGGCCATGCGCCAAGCAACCTTAGACGCAAACAAGGCACGAGTTCGATTTCGTCAGATTCGATCGGCTCAGTCGCGGCGGGGCACGCCGAGACTCTAAACCGGCGCAGAAGACACGTAAGACCTGCTTGCAGGCAGTACAGGAAGCGCCAACCCCATTCAACGACCAATCCCAGAGGTTGGCGTGGTGAGGAATCCTCGTGCCTCTCGGTCGAGGAGGATATCAAACCATCTCAATGTGCGACGCATGACCAAAACTGTTGCTGACATTATGACCCGCGAGCCGATTTCGGTTCGTCCTGAGACTCCCATACAAACGGCAATCGAGATCCTGGCGAAACAACGGATTAGTGGGTTACCGGTGCTGGATGATGACGGCAAGCTGGTGGGCGTGATCTCTGAAAGCGATCTCATGTGGCGTGAAACCGATGTGCGTGAACCGGCTTTTATTACGATCCTTGATAGTGTCATCTACCTGGATAACCCTGGACGTTATGAAAAGGAGTTGCATAAGGCGATCGGCCAAACGGTGGGAGAGGTGATGTTCTCGGGTCATGTCGTGACGATCGCGCCGGACAAGTCTATCCGGGACGCGGCACGGCTCATGCATGATAAACAGGTGCATCGTTTACCCGTTTTGGATGCAGCGACTCAAATGCTAGTCGGTATCCTGACGCGCGGTGATATTATCCGCACGATGGCGACCTTGGAATCGTAGTTTGGAGTTGCACGCTCGCGATCGGGTTCTGCTTTCGCTCACCCCGTATCGTTGGTTGCCGGTGGTTTACCCCTGACCCGATAGCCTTCTACGGTGAGCGAATACCCCACTCTCATCCCTGCATCGATCACTCTATTCAGATGTAAATAGCTTATTTATGGCCTCTGTTTCTGCTCGTGACCTGTTGCAATCCTCCGATTATGGCGACTGTATTTCGGGTCTGAATCAGCTAGATACGCTCCCCGATGCGGAAGCGCTAACTCTGATCACGCCCCTGATCACCCACGGAAATGCCCGTGTACGCTACGCAGCGGTGAGTAAGATCGCCAAAATTGGCAATGCCGATCGGGCCGTGTCGCTGGAATTGCTCCGCGATCGCCTGCACAATGACAGCGAGTTGGATGTGAAAGCAGCGGCGGCGGATTCCCTCGGAGCGCTCGGTTTTACGGAAGCGTACGAGGATCTCGCCGCGCTTTATCATGCGACGTCAGATTGGTTGTTGCGTTTGAGTATTGTGGCTGCGCTGTCGGAGATGGGAGAGCCCAAGGCGATCGAGGTGCTGCTCGATGCCCTCATGAGTGATAACGATTTGCTAGTGGCGACGGCGATCGGGGCGATCGGTGATCTGGGCGATGCCTCGGTGCTGGATCAGCTTGAAACCTTTATGTGCCATGACGATTCCCAGGTACGCTTTCGGACCGCTCAAGCCTTGGGTCATTTGGGCGGCGATCGGGCCCGAGCCTGGTTGCAGCGCATGGCAGACGATACGGATGCCCAGGTTGTGACCCAAGCAAAACTCGCACTGGAACAGCTTGATGCTGTGAGTTAGACCCGGAGTTGGTGAAAAACCGAGGAGGGCCGACTTGATCGCCTCCCCGGTTCAAGCCACGATTTAAGGCACAGGGATTCCAGGGCGAACGCATACTCGGCAGACCCTCACCCTAAATCCCTCCCAGGCCGGGAGAGGGACTTTGATCCTTAAGATCTGGCTCCCCTTCTCCCATTTTGGGAGAAGGGGCTGGGGGATGAGGGCATTCATGGGGAGTATGCGTTTGCCCTGACAGGGATTCAGGCAAAGGCGCGTGTTTTGCCAAGATCGTGCCAATATTTTGAACTTGGCAGAGTCTCAAATTTTAAAGTGGGCGGTGCAGGAGTTGAACCCGCCTGAGGCGAATTATGAGTTCGCTGCCTAAACCGCTCGGCCAACCGCCCAAAGGACACCGCAGATAATGACCGGATTATCGACAGCGCGGATTTGATTTTATCGCGATCGGCGGCATTTGCATCAGAGCCGATCGCCTTTTTTTTGGTTTTTTGGTGATGAGTTTCGGGACGGGTTACAACCGATCTCACTGGTTCACGCGGTCTATTGACCCCAAAATCGGGGGCCGTGTCGGCGATGCCATCACCGGGAAGTCCGGCGCTCGGTTCGGGGTCTGCGGAATCGCGATCAGTTCAGTTGGGGTCATAACCCATAGATCAAAACTATTTATCGGCGTTAAACCGCTTCAAGCATGATGCGATTGAAATCGACGCACTTCACTGTCACGGCTTAGCTAGGGGCTGTCATCAATTAAAGTTCTAGCGCTTACCCAGTAAGGGTTTCAGCCCCTAGCTTTTTTTATTGGGTCGGGCGTTCAACAGCTTGCCCGATAAGGGTTCTACGATTAATTGATGACACGCCCTAGCACGAACGGATCAGACCCGCTTGAACCCCTTGACGTCTTGGCGTATGTCTCAACCCTCTCAACAACCTTTTTTGATTCCGCCAACCCAGCTTCAAGCCTGGAAAACCCGCCGATCGCACTGGGAAATTGATCGCCCGTGGTGTCGCCTGCGTCGCGATGAGGTCGATTTGCCCAACGGTCAGCAGATCGATGATTTCTATCTATTTGTTCGTCCTGATATCGCTTTGGTCTTACCGGTTACGCCCGACGATCGCGTCATTTTTGTGCGGCAATACCGCCACGGAGTCGAACGCATTTTGCTCGAACTGCCCGCCGGTCGCGTCGATCCGGGTGAAGATCCCAAGGTGGCAGCGGCTCGGGAATTGCGGGAAGAAACCGGCTACACCAGCGACCCCCTCGAACCGATCGTCACGCTCTACGACAACCCCGTTAAAACCACCCATTCCACCCATATTTTCCTCGCTCGCAACGCGATCGCCACCCATCCCCAAACCCTCGATCTCACCGAAGAGATTGAGGTGATCCTCATCCCCACCTCTGAGTTGTGGCCATGCCTTCAGCGTGGCGAGATTGGTGTCGCGGGCAGCGTTGCAGCGGTGCTGTGGTGGTTACACAGCCGATCGACGATCGATTAAATTTAACCCCAAGCAAACCAACCCTAATCAACATAGGATGTGATCGATCGTACGAATCGCCCTTCTGAATCTGATCTCCAGTCCCCTCGCATCCCATGAACTATTCATTTTCATTACCGATCGGATGTATTAGTGGTCTCCTGCTTGCAGCACCGATCCAGGCAGTGACGATCGGCGAATATTTTTGCCAGAACGTTTACCGACTCAGTGTGGAAGGCTATTGGACACGATCGGATGGATCATTCACCATCACGATTTCAGACACCGACGCCAGCAATCAAGCCGGAATCAATCCAGTGACCGGGATCGCGGGAACCTATCGCTATGAATCCATCAGCGAAACCTTTGGTAACTTGACCCTGGAGGGTGGCGAGGTGAGTAATACGGGATTTTCCTGGGTGTATACGTTTCGTGCCAATGACAATACGCTCTACGATTTAGAGGATTTGTGGGATGGTGGCACTTACCTCAAGGTGTACGACCCTTACGGTACAAATGTTCTCGATGCCACCTGTGTCAGCTTGGACGACGCGCAATAAATGACAGGCAAACCACGACAGGCAATGGATCGATCTGTGTTCGATCGCAGTGGAGCATTCAAAAGTCAAAATTCTGGAGGCAGATAGACCACAGGCGATCGCCTTGCTAGTTCACAACACGATCGCCTCTGTGGAATTTATTTGAGGATTCGTCTAAGGATTGGTCGCAAAGAAGGGCGTCAATCCTGAACAGGTGGGAGCAACGACCTACAGCACTTGCTCAACTTCAGAAATTTCGGGGATGTACTCGCGTAAACGACGCTCGATTCCCATTTTCAGGGTCATCGTCGAACTGGGGCAGGTTCCGCACGCGCCATTGAGACGGAGTTTGACGATCGGGCCTTCGATTTCGGTCAGTTCCACGTTACCGCCGTCTGCGATCAGGTAAGGACGCAGCTCATCGAGAACTTTCTCGACGTTTTCGGGCGTCAGTGCCAGGGTTTCCGTTGCCATAGTGCTTATAACCTTTGTGCGGTGAGGACGATCGAGCCTTGGTGATCCGATGCGTCTTGATTTACTGATTAACAGAGATGTACTAGTTTGACGGATATTCGCGACCGTTTTGCAACCGTGCGGACAACTACACATCCCATACTTTACTTTAACAACCAAAAGCTTGTTTATCTCAAGGGGATCGCCGATCCGTTCGCCCCGATCGCCCGGACAATCTCCGCTGCGATCGTTTCGCTGCCCCGTTTATCCAGGCTTTCCCGACAACGCGGCGCGATCGGTTCCTCCCGCAAAAAGTCCCACGATCGCCCGAAAAACTCATCCGGCGAAATCACCTGATGCCAGCCATACTCTCGTAACCCCTCCAGTAAAACCGGTGACTCGGCGAACCCTTCCCGCGTCAAGGTCACGATCGGCAAATCCAGCCGCAGCGCCTCTGCGAACGTGCTATAGCCCGGTTTTGAGACCACCCGGCCAGCCAGCGGCATGAAATCCACCGGGCGCAAGGTGTAATCAGCCACGCGGCGTAAATTCGGCAGATCCGGCGCGGCGCGATCGAACGTAATAAACTGCCAATCGGGAAATTCGGCCAGATTTTCGTAGGGGATTGTCGCCAACCCGAGGCCGCCAAAACTGAGCAAAATCGTCTTGTCGCGTGGTGCATCGAGCCGAAACCGATCGCGCAACACATCGGCGTCAACCTTCGGAACACCGCCCGTTAACCCCACATCCTCGATCGCTGGGAACGCCGACATCTCTTCGTGTAACGGCAAGCGAAACAGCCGATCGCACTGCCCAAAACAGGCCGCAATCCAATCCGCCTCCTCGATAAACTCACCCCCCCAAGGCCGATAGATGAAATCCCACCCAAAATTACTCGTCATCCAGCAGGGAATTCCGGCGGCTTTGGCGATCGGAGCGAGCAGCGGCGGGATATCCCCAAACACGAGATCAACGCGATTGGTTCGCAGAAAATCGGCCTCACTTTGGATGATCTGCGGGGCGCGATCGCGAATCTCACGTAATTTCGTCAGCGTCGCGTCGTAATCCATCGTCAGGCTATCGGGCTGCACCACGCCAATATCAAACGCGCGGGGACGGTAAATAAAATCGCCGGGGATATAGGATTCGAGCAGCCAGCGCGGTGCGGTCGTCGCTAGGATCAGCAAAATATCCGGGTCGAGCTGCTGGATTTGCGCGGCGATCGAGGCCGCACGCACGGCATGACCGAAGCCGTGATTGGTAATCGCAAGATAGAGGGTTGGGCGCGGCATGGTGTTGGGGCTAGAAATTGAAAATCGATTGAAAATCGGTGGCTTTTGCTATACCTGCAACGATTTAGCGTATGGGATGATCGTCTCGTTAGGATTGAGATCTACGGCTTAGGAGCGGGCGAGGGGTTGGGATTGGCGGGCTCGACGACGGGGGGACTATCGAAGGATTCGAGTTGATTGAGGATGTCTTTGGTGCTGGGGATACTGCTTGGATCGAGGGTGAAAATGGTTTCCGATCGCAGGTGAGCCAGCTCATTATCAACGTATTCAATGAAGGTTTTTGGCTCATAAATCCAGGCGATCGTCTTAACCTGGCTGGCCAGAGGCGTCTCCGGTTCTGCCATCATGCCACCTGCGGTTAACGGTTCATCTTCCGGGATTGGGGTTTGCCCAACCGTTGGCGGCGTGAGGTTTGAGGAGAGTTGTGGTACGAGCGAAATGCCGGTAGGTTTAACGTAAAGTCGTCCGGTGGCGAGGTAGCTTTGAACCGATCCCTGTAGTTTTTCGTATTGGGTAAACAGTTCGACCTGACGGGCGATGTTGTTGTTGTAATCAAAAATCAGCATAAATGCGGAGGTCAACACCGTCGCACCAAAGGCCACTTTAAAGGTATCGATCGTCAGCTCATCGGTTTGCGCCCAACCGTTACGCCCGATCGCAAAAATGCAAAAGGCCGCCAACGCCGACGCAAAGGGGGCAAACACCAGCGCGGTTAAGTAATTGACGTACAGCATTTCCGTTAAGCCGACGTGGAACAATTTCCGCTGAAGAATGTCGGTGTATTGCCGTTTGATCCGCTCGGCCTGAATCGCTTGGAGCGTGGGATAAATTTCGGTTTGGAATTGGGATAAGTAGCGATCGAATTCGGTTTCACCGGAGGCGGGATCGACAACTTTTAGGGTGATTTGAGGAGTGTCTGCCTTGAGAGGACGCAGCAAGCCCTTGACCAGTATCCAGCAGGATACATTAATCGCACCATAGAAGCCCACGGCGATCGTGATCGGCAAAATCGGGGATGGGATCGCGCGTAGTCGGGCAATCCAGAGTGCGGGACTCAGATCGGACATGGTGGTTTCTGGTCAGTAGATATGCGGTCTCGGGGCAGTGCCAGGTCAGGGGTGGCTGGCTCGATCGTACGGTGTAATCGCCGTTTGTACCACCGCGATCGCGACGCAGATCGACCCAAATCCAACCCAGACCGGCGCGATCGTCCCGATAAGTTGCTATCCTCACGATGATTTGAATTCATGCTCGATCGTCCCCACGCCTGTAAAATCCCATGCCTGTAGATTGCCAACTTCCAAAAACCTTCATGCTGCTCGGGTCGGGTGAACTCGGAAAAGAGTTTGTGATCGCAGCTCAACGTCTGGGGAATACCGTCGTAGCGGTCGATCGCTATGCCAATGCGCCCGCGATGCAGGTGGCGGATGTGGCCGAAACGATTTCGATGCTGGATGGTGACGCCCTCGCGGCGGTGGTGGCGAAACACCAGCCGGATTTCATCGTGCCGGAAATCGAAGCGATCCGTACCGAAAAGCTGCTCGAACTCGAAGCGGCGGGCTACACCGTGATTCCGACCGCAGCGGCGACGAACTACACCATGAACCGCGATCGCATTCGGGATCTCGCGTCGCGCGAACTGGGTTTACGCACGGCGAACTATGCCTATGCGAGTTCACTGGAAGAGGCGATCGCTGCGAGTGCTGCGATCGGGTTTCCGAATGTGATTAAGCCGGTGATGTCGTCGTCGGGTAAGGGTCAATCGACGGTGCAAGCAGCGAGCGAGGTGGAGCAGGCGTGGAATTACGCGATCGAGGGGGCGCGGGGTGCGAGCAGCAAGGTCATTATCGAAGAATTCATCGATTTCGAGATTGAAATCACGCTGTTAACCGTGCGTCAGTGGGAGAAACCGACGCTATTTTGCCCGCCGATCGGCCATCGTCAGGAGCGCGGCGACTATCAAGAGTCCTGGCAACCGACGGGATTAACAGCGGCGCAAATTGCCGAGGCGGAGGCGATCGCCCGTACGGTGACTGATGCGCTCGGTGGTGCGGGGATTTTTGGGGTGGAGTTTTTCGTGACGCGGGATGAGGTGATTTTTTCGGAGCTATCTCCGCGTCCGCACGATACGGGCATGGTGACCCTGGTGTCACAAAATCTGAATGAGTTTGAGCTACACCTACGGGCGATTTTAGGGTTACCGATTCCGGCGATCGAACTGAAAACCCCGAGTGCTAGCGCGGTGATTTTGGC
>RDYZ01000457.1 GCA_004293855.1 Oscillatoriales cyanobacterium
CCAGCCAGGGGAGTGGACGGAGTGGGTGAGCTTTAAGCGTGTGGCCGACCAGCCGATTTTGTTGGGATTTAACGCCGCTGATCGGGGCAAGGCGATCGAAGCTTGGTCGGATGCACAAATTATCGCCAGTGCGATGGAGACGCTCAAAACGATCTTTGGTGACGAGATCCCGCAGCCGATCGAGGCGCAAATCACTCGCTGGGCCAGCGATCCGTTTAGCTTGGGGTCGTACTCCTATAATGCTATGGGTTCGACGCCTAAGATGCGTCAAGCGTTGGCGGCTCCTGTGGGTCAGGCGTTATTTTTTGCGGGTGAAGCGTCGCATCGCAAGTTTTTCGCTACGGCTCACGGTGCTTATTTGTCGGGTCTACGGGCGGCGCGGCAGATCTTGGCGATCTAGGGAGCGCGATACTTCGGGGATAATTGGAGTGAGATAGCGGGTTCTACACTGGAGCTAGGCGTTAAATTCGGTTAAAACTTCTGTGGAGTACGATTTGAGCCATGATTGCAGTTCCCCACTACATCAGTCCGAACGAGTATCTCGTGATCGATCGCGATAGCACGGTTCGTCACGAGTATCGGCGCGGTCTCGTCTACGCGATGGCCGGTGGCAGCACGGCTCATGCACGGATTGCGGTCAATCTCGTGAGTCTGCTCAATCCTCATCTGCGAGGTACGCCCTGTCGGCTGTACAACGGTGATGTCAAGGTCAATTATCAAGATCAGTTCTATTATTATCCCGATGCTTCGGTGAGCTGCGATCCGCGCGATCGGCAAGATCCCATGGTGCAGCGCCATTCTAAGCTGATTTGTGAGGTGTTGTCGGACAGTACAGCAGCGTTCGATCGGGGTGAGAAATTCCTGGATTATCAAAAGCTTGAGAGTCTTGAGGAATACGTGCTGATTGCTCAGGATGTGCAGCAGGTGGAGTGCCGACGCCGTCAGGCGGATGGCCGTTGGGAAACGCAGGTGTATCGGGCGGGCGATCGGGTTGTGCTAGCAAGTCTTGAGTTTGAGTTTGATCTTGGCGAGTTGTACGTGGATATTGATTAACCATTCATGAACCGTTGGGGTCTGGGGTTTACGGTTGGTCGATCAGTGACCCATACCTGCTGACGGTATCCGTAAACACGAAAAGAATCGCAAAAGGATTCGCTAGAATATGGCCGAGAGGTTATTTCACTGTGTTCAATGTTTTGGCACAATTAAGGCCACGGCGATCATATCCCTCGCGTCGTGCTTCGCCCCATTTATCGGTTTGATATGCCTCAGCACGCCTGTATCGCCATTGG
>RDYZ01000079.1 GCA_004293855.1 Oscillatoriales cyanobacterium
AGTTCGTTAACCTGACGAATATAGGGCAGTAGGATTTGCTGAAGGCGCGAATCGTAGAAACGATGCACGCTGTAATTCGGTGTGGCGGGAAAGCCGCGCCGTTTTTTGTGACGTCCACCGGCTCCGGGGTCAAAGATTTGGATACCCTGTTCGATCGCCCAGCGGATCGGCGTGTAATAGCACGCATCAAAATGTAAACAGTCGATATCGTTATCGCTGCCCCAATAGCGTCCGTACAACCGATCACCTTTCGTTAAACAAAACGACATACCGGTGGGATGGCGATCGTCGCGCTCATCGTAGGCGGCGACAAACACCACCCGATGACGATAGGAATGGTGCAGCCGCTCGAAAAAATTGGCCGTGAGGTATTTGCTACCCCACCAGCCAAACTTATCGCAGGTATTTTCATAAAAGCGGTACATCAGGGAGAAAAAGGAGGTCGGAATCGCATCCCCCGTCACCACCTCCAACCGCAATCCGGCCTTGGTCACGGCCTGACGTTCGCGTTTAATATTGCGCCGCTGGTTGGCATTAAATACTTTTAAATAATCGTCAAAATCATCAAAGCCGTTATTAGTCCAGACAAAATTGTGATGCTGCCATTGACTAAAGCCACATTGCTCGATCGTCGATCGCCACTGCGGATCGGTGTAGAGAAAATGACAGCCTGAAATCCCATTCCGATGGCAAAAGCGATCAATCTGCTGCACCATTTGTTGGGTCATTTCCGCCTCATCTTCACTGGGATCAATCAGAAAACGATAGCCCTCTGCTGGGGTAAACGGACTCATTCCCAGCAATTTTGGATAGTAGTTAATCCCAAGACGATCGGCCAATTCTGCAAACTGTTGATCAAAGACAAATTCGCCGTAACTATGACCTTTGAGGTAGAGCGGTGCTGCCGCCACTAGTTGACCATCGCACCGGGCGATCAGGTGACAGGGCATCCAACCCGCCTGGGCGATCGCGCTGCCGGATTTTTCCATGTCGTTGAGCCACGTCCACTCAAAAAACGGTGTCGTGAGCGGCAGGGCTAAGGCGTCCCATTCTGACTGGTCCACCTCACTGACGTGTTGCAGCCACTGGAATTGATAACGACCCTGTTTAAACATAAGCCTGGATGCCGTAGGAAAGGACGTGGGGAAAATTGAAGGGCGAGAGCCGTATTTACGTGGTGTTGCGATCAAACGACAACACACACTGAAATCTCAGGAAATTTTAAAGAATTCTGTGAAATCGTGCCGGATTTGTGGCAATTTTCACACTCCAAAGACTCCGAATTTTGGTCAACAAAGACTGTGCCAGGTTCGCTCAGATAAAACAGCGAGCATATGCGAACCCGGCTCGATGAACGATCGTGGAATCCCGTCCGGCGTTCACTTGTTTCCCGAATTAAACCCGTCATGGCCGGAGAGAGCCAGAGAGATACGGAGCTGGTCTCCGTAAATACCCGGAGAAATCCTCGGATCACTTCGGTCTGTGAGGTGTTCCATGAGTCCAGTGTGTCCCCCCGTTGATTAACAGGGAAACACCGCCTGTACTATCGCATGTTCTTCCCAAACTTGCCGTTTCTACCACCATTCCTATGCTTTTCGGCTTACTAAGCGCCTCGCTTTCACCAATTTCTTCCGTGTCACCTAGCTCGCCAACCAACCTGCATTTACCCCGACTTCTATCGATCGTGACCGCCCTAACTCGTACTCAGTTTGCCCATCACATCGCCCGATCGTGGCATCGTTCCCTGCTGGGGCTTGCGTTGCCCTTGGCGATCGTGGGTCATGCTCCAGCCAATGCCCAACTCATGCCCCCCTGGATTAATCGGGGTGTCAGCCTTCCGATCGAGACTGGGGGGCGTAGTCGTACGATTGTTCCGTTTGGGTCTGGGCGTGAGCTAAGTCTGCCGGTTCTAAGCCTCGCGATCGAGGCCGTCTCCCAGAACTGCGATCAACCCACGCCCCCTGGAGTTGTTCGTTTTGAGCCGCCCACCGATGATGAGATTGGCGAAACGGGCAGTGGTGCGACTCGTAGCGCCTGTGTCGGGGTGTTTTCCCGGCTTCCCGTCAGAGAGACCGATCTCACTCACGCTCTGTGTCTGGACGATCGAATCACCTACCAACCCTAGCAAGGACGAGGGACTTTAGAAAGTTTACGGGTAGTGATGCAGCGTAATGGTGCTTAATAGCTGAAACCACCATTGATCAAGTGCTACACATCGGAAATCCCATTACCTTGCATCACCACCAGTTTACGCTGAACTCCGGCTCTCTTTCCCCTGGGGAAACAGTATGGGGGGTGAGAGCCAATCAGCCGTTGCGTTAGTCTTAACTTATTCGCTTAGCTCAATCTCCGCACGCTCACTCATCTTGCATCGATCGGACTCTCGTTATGGATTATCGTCGCTTTTTGGGAGAACGTTATAGCAACATCACACGACCAACCGAGCCGTACTGGTCAACCCTGTGCGATCGGCTTGATAGCAGTGTTTCTCCCGATCTTCTGGCGTTGATCGATCGTGCCGCGCACTGCCTCGACGCAGGCGAGATGTATGTTGAGGTCGGTCGCTGGATTGGAGCGACGACGATCGCGGCCTTGGTTCACAACCCGGACGTGATGGCCTATACGATCGCTGACCCACGATCGCCGATTGGGGTGGGAAACCATACGACGACCGTGGAATCTCCCCCCTCGGACTCGTTGATTCAGACGTTTGAAGCGTGGGGGATTGCCGATCGCGTTTGGCTGTTGCCCGCCAATCTGGAAGACGTTTTGCTAGAACTGCGGCAAATGGGCGGCACCGATCGCCTGGGTCTCGTTGTGTACAGCGGGCTGTGTGATTATCGATCGCTGCTGATCGCTCTGTTGCTGCTGGAACCGTACCTGGCGGATCAAGCTGTGATTGTTATCGCTGGCTGTGAGCACGGCGGAGCCCAACAGGCGATCGCGGATTTTCTCAAGGTGCGGCTGGCCGGTTGCAAGCTGGATCTCACACCACTTGGGGATACGTTTCCCGCCGAGGTTCACCTCTTACTGTGGGATCGTCAGGTCGAATCCTCAAACTGGCCGCCCCCGATCTTCACCTGCCCCGTGGAGTGCATTGTTCAAGATCCCACGACGGCGGAACGCTTGGCTCAGGCCGATCTGGTACACCCCGATCGTCTCCGATCAGCGGTATACGATGAAGCTCGGTTTCACCATGCTGAGCAACGCTTCGATCGTGCCGAGCTGATGTATCAAGCCATACTGCGACACGATGCCGGACACATCGACGCACAGCTTCAGCTTGGTTTTTTGTACTACGAGCAGGGGCGTTGGCTCCAGACGATCGAAGCCTTTTGGCAAACCCTCGCCCAGGATGAGACGAATGCGGAAGCGTACTATGGCCTAGGTTTAACCTATGTCCAGCTTGATGAGCCAGCACGGGCGATCGCCGCCTATCACCACGTCTTAGAACGTCAGCCGCACCACTTTGATGCTCTCAATAATCTTGGAAATTTGTACTACGACCTCGACCGTCTCGATCGGGCGGCAGAACTGTTTGAGCAAGCAATCCGAGCCCACCCCCAACGGGCTGGGGGCTATCTGAATCGCGCTCGCATTGATCTGGAATACCACGACCTTGATGCTGCGAGTCAGTGGTATCACCAAGGGTTACAACTGTGCCACCCCCAAGGGGCTGCCCCTAGTGACTGGGAGGATCTTCACCAGAGTATTGCGGTGGTAAATCAATACCAGCTAGACCCCCGCCCACTCTATCGCCAGCTTGCGACCCAGGCCAGCCAGCAGGCGCAGCCACGCCGCGCTCTCCGACACTACCACCGCCTATACCACCACCAGCCGATACCGGTTCATGCTCAGGCTCTGATTGGTTGCTATCGCACGTTACATCAGTACGAAGACGCCCGGACGATCGCGCTGGATGAGTTGAGCCGAACCCCGCACGATGTCACCTTACATCAGCTTGTGATTCAAACGAAGTTGGATCTGGGGCAATGGGATCAGGCGCGGGAACGAGCCGCCGAGGCACTCCGCCAATGTCCAACCTCGGCCTCAATTCGTTTACAACAGGCGCTGTTGCTGCCCATTTTGTATGAGAGTTCATCACAGATTGAGTGCTGTCGTGCGGCGGTGTTTGCGGGATTGGATCGCTTAGAGCAAGAAATTGACAGTTCCCAGGAGTCTGCCGATCGGATCGCCCTGACTCCCGCCGATTGGCTCACAGCGATCGCGCAACACACGAACTTTAGTTTGAGTTATCAGGGTTACAACGATCGTCCCTTTCAGGAGCGTTACGCCCGTTTGATTCGTCGTTTGGCCTGCACCGTTTATCCTGAGTTTGCCCAACACCAGCGCCCGCCCCGCCCCGAGTCCTCACGCTCTGACCCTCGTCTCAAACTGGGCTATGTGTCCTCCAGCATGGGGCCGTCGCGTCTGGGGGAGTTGACGATCGGCTGGCTGGAACATCACGATCGTCAACAGTTTCAGATTTTTGGATATTACACCTACGCAAGCTGTGATGCTCTGACCACAAGGTTTCGCCAAGCCTGCGATTGCTTTCACCATTTCCCCGATCGCGACCTAAAAACGATCGCTCAGACGATCGCCAATGACCAGCTTGATGTCCTGATCTTTACCGATCTGGGCATTGATCCACTGCTGAGTGTGTTGGCCGCGATGCGACTTGCGACCGTGCAGTGTACGAGTTGGTCACATCCGATTACCACCGGTCTGGACACGATCGACTACTTTCTCAGCAGTGCAGCGATGGAAACCGAGGTGAGTGATTCGCACTACTCCGAAACCCTGATACGGCTTGCCGATCTGGGTATTTTCTTTCCCCGTCCGGTTTTACCCGAGCCACCACCCGCCACCACCACCGTGCCACCCTCCCCGACCTTTGCCACCACCTCCGATCGCGAGTCTGGGGTTCGTTCGGCGATCGATCCCCAACCTATTGAGCTGGCAAAACGGCGTCAAACCCTGGGCTTAGCGATCGCCAAACCCCTCTTTTTGTGCTGCCAATCTCTCTTTAAATACCTCCCTCAAGACGATGGGATCTGGGCTGCGATCGCGGCAGGTGTCCCCAATTCCCAACTGGTGTTTATTGCCCATCCGAGCCCGCCCATCACCCAACAGTTTCGCCAACGGCTAGAGCGATC
>RDYZ01000459.1 GCA_004293855.1 Oscillatoriales cyanobacterium
TCCGGTTCGCGAGAGGATACAGGAGTGGAGCCAGCCAGGGCGCCACATGGGAGGACACGCGAGTGGTTGGGGTGGTGGTGAGGAGTTGCATGGTGGTGGAATGGCGGCGAGGGGGTGTTGAGATTTGGGTGAGAGGCGGGTGAGAGGCGGGGTTGGATTGCGGATTTGGATTGCGGATTTGGATTGCGGATTTGGATCGTCGGGCAAAATCCGGTTGTTGTCTGTGCCAGATGAACGGCTTTGGCTGCACTGGTTTTAGATTAAAGCGATCGCCTGTCGCGAACGATCGCGGCTTTGGCTGCACTGGTTTTAGATTAAAGCGATCGCCTGTCGCGAACGATCGCACTTCGGCCACTATTCCGGCTGTCATGGGGGATCTGTGCCGATCGCAACTTTGGTCGATCAGGTGAATTAAACCGGTCTAGAGCCCTGGCAACCATCGAGAGAAAGACTGACGCGGGACGTCCGATCAATGCGATGCTAGGGACGTTTTCTTTACCCCGATCGCCTGCCATGTCCGCCGACACCTCCGCAAATCTCAGCCCCGATCGTCTCCAAACCTGGCTGGAAGTCGCCACCGAGGCCGCTCTAGCCGGTGGAGCCGTTTTGAAAAAGTATTGGGGCAAACTCGATCGTGCCAATCAAATCGAATCGAAGGGACGGCTCGGCGATCTGGTCACCGTCGCGGACAAGGAAGCCGAAGCCGCTGTGCTGGATGTGTTACGCCGCCACGTGCCGGACCATGCCATCCTCGCCGAAGAATCCGGCGCGTCTGGGATCGATGGTAGTGATTTTCTCTGGGCGATCGACCCCCTCGACGGCACAACCAACTACGCCCATCAATACCCCTTTTCGGCCACCTCCGTCGGTCTGTTGGTGAATGGCGTACCCACCCTCGGCGCAATTTATGACCCGTTTCACGACGAACTATTTCGGGCGGCCCAGGGACTCGGCGCGAGCCGCAACCGTCAGCCGATTCAGGTTTCCTCCTGCGATCGCCTCTCGGATAGTTTGCTCGTGACCGGTTTTGCCTACGATCGGCGGGAAACCCTTGACACCAACTATGCCGAATTCTGTCACCTCACCCACTGCACCCAGGGCGTCCGGCGTGGCGGTGCGGCCTCGCTGGACTTGGCCTATGTGGCCTGTGGCCGGTTGGATGGCTACTGGGAGCGTGGATTATCACCGTGGGATATCGCCGCTGGGATCATCCTCGTGCAGGAGGCGGGCGGTCGCGTAACGGCTTACGATCAAAGCCCGTTAGTCGTCAAAACCGGACGCTTGCTGGTGACCAATGGCCGCATTCATGAGGAGTTGAGCGCGGCGTTGGTGGCGATCGAGCCGCTACCGCAGTTTGATCCGGCGACGTTGGTGTAACGGGAGCATCCCATTTGTGTCACCCTCACCCTAAATCCCTCTCCCAACTTGGGCTACCGTGTATACACAAGTGTTCAAATCACTCATCTAGGCCAATTTGAGGCTCAAAGCCTTGCTACCTTGATGCCTCCAAACCTCGAAAAATCGT
>RDYZ01000080.1 GCA_004293855.1 Oscillatoriales cyanobacterium
GATTTTTCGAGGTTTGGAGGCATCAAGGTAGCAAGGCTTTGAGCCTCAAATTGGCCTAGATGAGTGATTTGAACACTTGTGTATACACGGTAGCCCAGGGCGGGAGAGGGACTTTTTATCCTTAAAATCTGGCTCCCCTTCTCCCAAAATGGGAGAAGCGACGCACTGAGCTGGTCGAAGTGGGGCTGGGGGATGAGGGTCAACAACAATGTCACGGTTACAGCCAGTTATGGCTACACCGTAGCTGAATGAGAACCAGAACTTAACGCTGAACGATCCTACGAGTCAGACTCATCAAGCTGGGTGACGCGCGATGCGATCGATAGCTGGATCTCGCCATCGACTTCATAGACGTCATAGTCGGTAATCGCGCGATCGTACTCCGCAAAATTTTCCAGTTTGTCTTGAACCATCGCCTCGAGAAGGCGGCGTAGATCGTGATTTGCGATCGGATCACTATTCGGCAACGCCACCCGTATGAAGCTATTGAGGAGAACGTTATGTCGCTCTGGCGGCAGCAGAGCCGTGTTCCAGGCCACCAGCGCTAGGGGTAAGAGGTTGTGATACTCACTGAGTGTCGGTGTCTCACTGGTATACGGTGCCAGAAAATCATGCATGATGTCTGACATTTTGAGCTGTCCTTTTTGGGCTCGAATCGACTTCATACCTTGGCTTGCCGCTTTTTGCTCAAACCGACGAAACGAAGCTTCTCTGCTCTCATTCTTCGATCGCGAAAACGTTTTGAGCTGCTGTATTTCACGCAGTAAGTCTGACTTTTTCTTGTTTTTGCCCATCGTATAAATCTTTCCCAAAGCGCTATCCCTTGGGATGATACGGTGTCCGCAGGCCCCAGGATCGTGAATGTATCGCTTTCCTTAACAAATTGATCGTTTCGGGTTCACCTCAGCCGTCCTGCTCCTCAGCTTGAATGGATTCATAGGCCGCCTGTGCCGCTGCCTTCTCGGCTTCCTGTTTGCGTTTGCCCGTCCCTTGACCGTAGGCACGTCCTCCAATCCGCACTTCCGCTGTGAACAGTCGCGCGTGATCCGGGCCGCTTTCCTTCACAATCACATAGGTCGGGATTTCCTTAACCTTTGCCAGGGCCCACTGTTGCAGCCGCCCTTTAACATCGATCGTCAGCTCGATCGTCACCGTATCCTCTCCGGCCTGCTCCCGCCGATCCAATTCCGCTTCCATCAGTTCATCCACAAACACCCGCACCACATCCAGGCCCGAATCGAGATACAGCGCTGCCACATAGGCTTCAAACGCATCACTTAACACCGCATCACTGTCCCGTCCACCATCATTCGCCGCTCCCCGTCCCAGGGAGAGCCGATCGCCCAGCCCAAACTGACGGGCAAATGTCGCCAATTGTGGCTCCTCAACCAACTGCGATCGCAGGCGTGTCATCTGAGCCTCACTCATATCCGGGTAAACCTCGTACAGCAGATCGGTGACCAGGAAGCCGAGCAGGGCATCCCCCAAAAATTCCAGCCGCTCGTTGTGATCCCAGCCCGGATTTTCGTTGGTAAATGACCGGTGGGTTAAGGCACGATCGCGCAGGGTCTGATCGCGAATGGCGGGTAGTTGAAGAGCCATAGAAGGGATCAAAGGTCGAAAATAGGACAAAAAGAGATGGGATCAATCGAGCGCAACGATCGGTCAGCCACGCCGTAAAATGATGACTCATTCACGTTTTAAGACGCAGGAGAACGATGGAAGCGCTACCCGAAAGCCAGCAGCATTTGAAAGATAAAGTCGCGATCGTCACGGGCGGATCGCGCGGGATCGGTCGGGCAACAGCGCTCGCCCTCGCGGCCAGTGGCGCTAGTGTGGCTGTGAATTATGCCAGTTCCAGTGGCGCAGCGGATGAGGTTGTGGCAGCGATCGAGGCGATGGGAGGCAAGGCGATCGCCGTCAAAGCGGATGTCTCGCAAGAAGACGAAGTCGAAGCTTTAGTCAAAGCGACAAAAACCGAATTCGGACGAATTGACGTGTTGGTCAACAATGCTGGGATCACCCGCGACACCTTGCTGTTACGGATGAAACTCACCGATTGGCAAGCCGTCATCGACCTCAACCTTACGGGCGTTTTCCTTTGCACCCGTGCCGTGAGCAAAATCATGCTCAAGCAAAAATCCGGACGCATCATTAATATTGCCTCCGTTGCGGGTCAGATGGGTAACCCTGGTCAAGCGAACTATAGCGCAGCTAAAGCGGGTGTGATTGGCTTCACCAAAACCGTCGCGAAAGAACTCGCTCCCCGTGGTGTGACGGTCAATGCGGTGGCTCCGGGTTTTATCACAACGGATATGACCAGCGATCTCGAAGCTGAAGGCATTTTGCAATTTATCCCCCTCGGTCGCTATGGCGAGGCCGATGAAGTGGCGGGCATGATTCGCTTTTTGGCGGCAGATCCGGCGGCGGCTTACATCACGGGTCAGACGTTTAATGTTGATGGCGGCATGGTGATGTAGGGTTCGGGTTGATTCGTCGGTCTGTTGCGACGGTGAACTGCGATCGAGCCATCGGTTCTACGCAGTGGACGTGTTTTTGAGGCCGAACTTGTTGAAGTTAGACCGCACAAACACGTCCAACTGTTCACCCAAATCCCTTGGCAGGTGTGGGGCGAATCTGGTCTACGTTGTCTTCCCAATGACGGCCATCAAAGGGTGTTAGCTCAAATTGTTCGATCGCCACGTCATCGAGACAGCGGACATTCACGTCGTAATCATCCGGATGCGATCGCGGTCGATAAAAGCTATGAATCCCGCAGTGCTGACAAAACAGGTGTTGCGCGATGCCGGTATTGAACTGATATACACTCAGGGCATCGCGGCCTTGGAGCAGCTCGAAGCGATCGGGCGGGACGATCGCATGAATAAACCCTTTTTTGGTACACATCGTGCAGTTGCAGTCGATCGCAGTGAGGTGATCGAGCTGAACCCGAAAGCGCACTGCACCGCAGTGACAGCCGCCGGTAAAAACCTGGGGGTGGGTGACAGGCAGGGACATGGATTAACCTGAAATCACGTTACTGTAGAGCGCTAGCGGAGAGCGTCACGATGAAACCTGTTATACGCGGATTTTTGCTTGCATTTTGTACGTTTACGGCCATCCTGTGTTTTGACACCTTCGCGCGACCGAACAACAATCTTGGCCCGACCTCGGTTCTGGCCGCAAACTTAGGTCTCTCGATCGAGACGGTTGGCATTGGCGCGGGTATTTTCAGCGGCCTGTGCATTACTGGTTTTATTGCCACGTTTCAGGGGAAATCGGATTAAACCGGATTTAGCCGTCCGTTTGGCTCCTTTTTAATCGTTACAATTGATGTCTCAAAAAATTGTGTCTCAGATTTATTATTTTGAATTTTTATCGTCATGGTTGAGCGGGTTCAAGCCCGATCGTTCATGCTTGAACCCTCGTTAGCGTAACAATGTTGCATCGCCTTTTCCCGTCCTAATTCTGCCCCCTTGTCCATACTATGGCTGACGATGCTAACGAACTCCAGCGCATTGCCCAACTGATTGATCGCGGTGATGTGCGAGCCGCCAAACACGCCCTCAAACCCATCTATCAGCGCCGACGCCAGGAAGCTCCGGTTTTGTATCTCGTCGCCCGTGTCAATGAAGCCAGCGATCGCGCCGATTTAGCAGAACGAATTTATCGCGACCTGCTCAAATCCGGGGACGTCCCCCCTCAAATCATCACCAAAGCTCGCCAGGGATTGCAGCGCCTTGAGGTTCGCGATCGTCTACGCCGCAAAGAGCGCATCGCCTCTGCCAAACTGACCAAACCCGATCGTCTTGGTCTCCTGATCCTGGAAGCGACCCCAGCGGAACGCCGCCGCGACCTCGCCCAAGCGATCGCCCGTATCCTTGACATTGACCCCTATACCGCCCGTCTGCAACTGCAAACCCACGGCTGGCGGTTGTACCGAATTGGGGATTTCGCGACGCTGGATGTGTATGGGCGCGACCTTCGACGGGCGGGGGTGAAAACATTTTGGGTTGACCGATCTGAAATTGACACGATCGAGGTGTTTTGTGTGGATTATCTCGCACAGGTCGAACCACAGTGTGTGGTGGTGTGTCGCGATTCCTCCGGTCAAGCGGGACGACTAGAATTCGACTATGCTGAGGTCGCGCGTCAGGTTCGGGGTGGTGTTCCTTTTTTCATTGATGCAGTGTCCTACGACATTAGTAAACAGGACAAAGATAAGGTTAAGCGTAAGCCTGAAATCCGTGATTTTGTCCAGTTATTCGATTTACATTTGCCCGATCGTCGTTGTATTTTACGCTTTTGTGATCGGAGCTATCGCTTTGATCAAGGTGCTATTTTCACGACGGAACAACTTGAACGTGAACAGAAGGGATTGAAAGCCAGCACAGCCACCACACGGATTAATTGGAATGGTCTATTAAAGGCCGTTGATCGTCTCTGTCCAACCGCGAAGGTTTGGCGAGACTTTACACCATTTGCGGAAACAGCGATCGATTATTACAGCTTAATGTCAGGCATTGTGTCCCATGTTGAAATATCGCGATCGCAACCCAGCAATTGGGACCCGGCATTCCAGCTTTACAGCACGTTAGTTTGGCTACGGGAATCTGAGATTTTCTAACCGAATACTTGCGGGAGCGAGTCTGAATCAGGGAATCACCGACACACAAATTGGGAGCATCCCATTTGTGTCACCCTCACCCTAAATCCCTCTCCCAAGTTGGGAGAGAGACTTTGAATTGGTCTCCCCTTCTCCCTTTTTGGGAGAAGGGGCTGGGGGATGAGGGGCAATTTGCATAAACGGGATGCTCCCCACAAATTTCAATCTGCGATATCGTGGTGTCAAAGCTAATCGTCAATTTCTTAAGCCGTTTTACCGTTTTTCGTATTCCAGATCAACACGCTTAAAGGCTCGCAAAAATCTTGGGAAATCGAGATCTATTTAACTGTATTTTTGTCCCGCAAGGAGCAGAATTCGTCGCGGTTCAGCGAGGCTTGCGCGATGTACCGATCGGCGATCGTCCGCCGGTTGTAGCCATTCCCGCAGGGTTAACCCCGGCGGATGCATTTTTTCGCGCCTATTCCTCCAAACTCAAACCGCAGGATGGCTCACCCCTAGAGTTCAGCGATCTCGACCCGATCAAGCCCTT
>RDYZ01000081.1 GCA_004293855.1 Oscillatoriales cyanobacterium
GCATCGACCTGTTTATCCGTGACTGCGGCCAACTGCTCACCGTCAGCCAAGGCGGACAACTCAGCCTCAAAGACGCCCTCAACCTCCACCTTGATCGCATCGAAACCGACGATCGCCAACTCCCGATCCGCCTCTACCCCTTCACCCGCCCCAACAACCACAACAACCCGAAAATCATCGCCATCGACCCGCGCTTCGCCTTCGGACAGCCCGCCATTCCCAATATCGGTGTCCCCACCGCAGCGATCGCCTCCCGCTACCGCGCCGGGGATAGCATCCACGACCTCGCCGACGACTACGGCTGCGCGATCGAGGCGATCGAAGAAGCCATCCGTAGCGAAATGCCGATCGCCGCATGACCCACACACCGACCGAACTTAAATAAAACCTACCGCGATCGGAAAGCCCTAATCACCGAACTGAACCAACACCCATGACCCCCTCAAACTTTACCTTCCTCGCCCAACACTTCCCCGAACTGCACAGCGCCGCCACCCGCGCCGAACGCAGCGCCAAACCCGACCCGCGTGCCGCCTGCTTCCACGCCAGATTTACCCTCGAACAAGCCGTTAACTGGCTCTACGACACCGAACCCTACCTCGAACCACCCCGCGACACTAGCCTCGGCGCACTGATCCACGATCGCCACTTCAGGGAAAACCTCAATCCCCCCAGCCTGTTCGACAAAATTCGGCTGATCCATAAACTGGGCAATCAGGCCGTCCATCACCCCGCCGAAATCCGTCAAGGCGACGCCATCACGATCGTCCGTGAACTGCACCATTTCCTCTACTGGCTCGCCCGCTACTACAGCCCCAGCGGCGACGGTCGCATCCTTGGCACACAGCCCTTTAACTCCGAACTGCTACCTGACCCGGAAACCGCACAGAATCCCCAAACCCTCAAACAACTCCAAACCCTCGAACACCAACTCGAAACCGCCACCACCGCCCACATCGCCGCACTACAACAGGCTAAAGACGAGGAATACAAAGCTCGTGAAGCCGCCGCCAGTGCCGCCAATGAAAACGCCGAACTCAAAGCCCGTATCGCCCAACTCGAAGCCGAAGCCGAGGAACGCCACCGCGCGATCGCTGCCACCAAAGCCGCCAACCAAGCCAACACCGACACCCACGACTACACGCGCGGCCTCAATGAAGCCGACACCCGCCGCCTGTACATCGATGTGCTGCTGAAGGAAGCCGGACATGATCCCAACGCGCCCGACTGTCGTGAATATCCCGTCACGGGAATGCCGCGATCGACCAACCCCAGCGGTAACGGCCAGGTCGATTATGTCCTGTGGGATGACGACGGGAACCCGTTAGCCGTCATCGAAGCCAAAAAAACCAGCAAAAGCGCCCGCGCCGGTCAAACCCAAGCCAAACTTTACGCCGATTGCCTCGAAGCTGCGACCGGCCAGCGTCCGCTGATTTTCTATAGCAACGGTATCGAGACTTACCTTTGGGACGATCGCGGTGGAGCCCACGATCGCGGTCAAGGCTACCCGCCCCGCCGCATTGATGGCTTTCTCCGTACCGACGAGCTGCGCCGCCTGATCGCCCGCCGTAAAAATCGTCAGCCCCTCGATCGCGTTCCGCCCAACCGTGACATCGCCGGACGCCCGTACCAACTCGAAGCGATCGCCAGCATCGGCGAAACCTACGGGAGCAACCGCCGCAAAGCGCTGCTGGTGATGGCGACGGGAACCGGCAAAACCCGCACGGCGATCGGCCTGATCGATCAACTCATCCGCGCCAACTGGGTCAAGCGCGTGCTGTTTTTGGCCGATCGTACCGCCCTGCTTCAACAAGCCCGCCGCGCCATCAAAGAACACCTCACCCACAGCACCACCGCCAACCTCTCCGATGGTGACGACTCCACCGCCGCCGACATCGTCCTCGCCACCTACCCGACGATGTTCAACCGCATCAGCAGCACCCAGGCCGATGGCAGGCGCGAGTTCGGTGTTGGTCACTTCGATCTGGTGATCGTCGATGAGGCGCACCGATCCGTTTACCAGAAATACCAATTTCTGTTTACCTACTTCGATAGTCTGCTCCTGGGACTGACCGCCACACCGCGCAGCGAACTCGATCGCAACACCTTCGAGATTTTCGACAGCCTCGACAAAGACGACGACGGCAAACCGATGCCCACCTTTGCCTACGAGATGGAACAGGCGATCGCCCAAGGTCACCTCGTACCGCCCCGCAGCCTCGATATTCCGTTTAAATTTCTACGGACGGGCATCAAATACGCCGACCTTAGCCCGGAGGAGCGCGAGCAATACGAAACCCAGTTTCGCGACGCAGAAACCGGCGAGATCCCCGACAAAATCGACGCCACCGCCCTCAACCGCTGGCCGTTTAACAATGACACCACCGATCAAGCGCTAACGCTACTAATGACCCAGGGCATCCCGATCGAAGGCGGCGATCGCCTCGGAAAAACGATCGTCTTCGCCCGCAACCACAACCACGCCGAACATATCTGCGATCGGTTTAACGCCAACTATCCCGAATACGGTGGCAGCTTCGCCCAGGTGATCGACAGCCACGACAGCAAAGCTCAAAGCCTGCTCGATGACTTTAGCGAACTGCACAAACAGCCGACGATCGCGATTTCTGTTGATATGCTCGACACCGGTGTTGATGTTCCCGAAGTGGTCAATCTGGTGTTTTTCAAGCCCGTTTTTTCCCGCGTTAAGTATAACCAGATGGTCGGACGCGGCACACGGCTTTGCTCTGGCCTGTTCGCGCCAGGTGTGGATAAAACCGAATTCGTGATCTTCGATCTTTACGGCAACGCCGAATTTTTCGGAGACGAGACCACATGTGATCGCCCCACCGCTAAACCCCAGCCCAGCCTGACGACCAAACTGCTACGCGATCGGCTTGCCCTGAGCCAAGCCCTGCCGTTCGGTCACCCGCTGCGTCGTGATTTACTCGATCGACTACACGATCGCATCCGCCACATCGATCCCAACCACGTCCTCGCCCGCTCCCACCGCGAGACGATCGAGGCGTTTCAGCAGCGTGATCGGTGGGAGGCTCTGAGCGAGTCGGACGTACAAACAATTTCCGAAACGCTGCTTCCCCTACACAGCAGCCAAGCACCTGAATCTCAACTCCTCAAGGAATTTGATCGCCGCTGCTGTCAGATCCAGCTCGCGATCGCCACCGGCCTTAATGACCCGATCGAAAAACGCCGTTTCGAGATCCACCGCGACGCCCTGCGAGCCATCCTTGACAATCTTGCCGACAAAACCAACATCCCCCAGGTGCGCGATCGGCTGGAATTTCTCGAAGAGGTTCGCGCCGATGCCTGGTGGATTAACGTGACACCCGAGCAGATCGAGCAATTGCGCTACAATTTCCGCGACCTGGTGAACTTCGCCGATCGTGAGCAGCGCCAGACCCTCTACACCAACTTCACCGATCGTCTCGATGATGTACGCGAAATCGCAACACCGATGGGCGCAACCGGCTACAGCTACGATCGCTATCGCCAGAAAGTCATGGCCTTTATCCGGGAGCGTGAACATCACATTGCCGTAGCAAAAATCAAGCGCAATCGCCCCCTCACCGAGGAGGATCTGGCGGCTCTGGATAGACTACTGTTCCAAGACGGTGCGGAGGTAACGGAAAGCCGCGATCGGTTTGATTCGCTGCTCGAATCTAACGCCCCACCGCGTAGCCTTGCCCAGTTTATTCGTGAGATTGTCGGTCTCGATCGCGATGCTGTACGCCGCGCCTTTGAACATTATCTCGATCGAGCCCAGTTCAGTGCCAATCAAATCCGCTTCGTCGAACAGATCATAGACTGGCTCACCCAAAATGGAACCCTAACCGCTGCCCAGCTCTACGACTCACCCTTCCTGCAACTGTCACCGGATGGGGTGGATGGGGTCTTTCTCGACCCAGACACCGACACCCTCGTGTCGATTATCCATCAGTTTGACGTCGCGTAGATGTGGCGTACCGCCATGATCCAGCCGTCACCTCCAAGATGCGATCGCAGGTTGTTCACCGCAGCCTTGACCATGCTGACCCGATCCACCGGCAACCCCAGACCCAAACACCATGCACCGCCGCCACCTCCTCCAATTTCTCAGTGCCGTCCTGTTGAGCTATGCCAGCCGTCGGTACAACGCCAACGCCAACGACCTAGAACCCAAAACCGCACGGATTGTGGTCATCGGTGCAGGGCTAGCCGGTTTAGCCGCCGCGCGGGAGTTACACCACCAGGGGTATGACGTGGTGGTGGTCGAAGCCCGCGATCGCCTCGGTGGACGGATTTGGACGAGTCACCAATGGCCGGATATGCCGTTGGATTTGGGCGCAAGCTGGATTCACGGTGTCCAGGGCAATCCGCTCACCGCCTTGGCCGATGACGTCCAAGCCCCTCGCCTGCAAACCCGCTACACCAGTGCCACGACCTATAACACCGATGGTCAGGCGCTATCCCCGGGGGAATACGATCGCCTCGCTCAGCTTAGACGACAGGTCTTTCAAGCCATCCGCCACGCCCAGGAGGGAGATGAGGATGCGTCGATCCGGGCGGCGATCGCACCGCTGCTGCACGGGCTGGATCGATCGTCAGAAACCTATCGCTGGATTCACTTCATTTTGAGCGGTACGATCGAGCAGGAGTACGCCGGGAGTACCGCCGATCTGTCCACCTACTGGTACAACCAGCTTCAAGAATTTACGGGTGGTGATGTTCTATTTCCCCAGGGCTTCAGTGCGATTACGGAATTTTTGGCGCGGGATCTGCGGATTGAATTCGGTCAACCGGTGCAGGCGATTGACTGGGGACGATCGCCGCTGCGCGTGGTGACATCGCGATCGGAATTTATCGCCGATCGGGTGGTGGTAACCTTGCCTCTAGGGGTCTTAAAAGCCCAAACTGTGCAATTTTCCCCAGCACTGCCCCCCGCGAAACAGGAGGCGATCGCCAAGCTGGGCATGGGCATTTTGAACAAATGCTATTTGCGTTTCCCTCGCGTCTTTTGGCCGGAGGATGTGGACTGGCTGGAGTATATCCCCGCCCAGCCAGGGGAGTGGACGGAGTGGGTGAGCTTTAAGCGTGTGGCCGACCAGCCGATTTTGTTGGGATTTAACGCCGCTGATCGGGGCAAGGCGATCGA
>RDYZ01000460.1 GCA_004293855.1 Oscillatoriales cyanobacterium
CAAGTTGAAGAAGTTGTTGCCCGTTTAGAAAATCAACTGACAATCCAGCGGCAAAAAAATAGCTTACGCAAGGAAATTCAAAAACGGCGAGAAGCAGAGGCAATCTTGTCTCAATCAAAAGCATTACTTACGAGTGTTTTAGATACAGCACTTGATGGAATCGCGGCCTTAGAGGCTGTGCGAGATCCGGCAACGGGAGACATTTCGAGCTTTCGTTGTTTAGTTATTAATCCCATTATTGCTGAGGCACTTCAAAAAAAGCGTGAAGATCTAATCGGCAAATTAATTCCGAAGGAAAAAATATATTGCTTAAATCCTGATTTATTTGAGCGTCTTATTGCTGTTATTACGACAGGAAATCCCTTAGAAGAGGATTTTTATTATGAACTTGGGGAATCCTGCTGGTTCCATTTTGTTGCGGTCAAGCTGGCAGATGGTTTTGCCGTTACGGTTCGTGATATTACAGCACGAAAAAAGATTGAATTAGAGCTACAGTCAGCAAATCAAAAATTAGAATTGCTTGCCAATGTAGATGGATTAACTCAAATTGCTAACCGTCGCCGTTTTGATCACTATCTTCAGCAGCAATGGCAAGGACATTTAATCAAAAAAGAACCTCTTGCTTTGATCTTAATTGATATCGATTATTTCAAACTTTATAATGACTACTATGGTCATCAGCGTGGTGATTTTTGTCTTGCACAAGTTGCCCAAGCTCTGACACAAGTTATGCCACAAGCCACAGGTTTAGTCGCCCGTTATGGAGGTGAAGAATTTGCGGCGATCTTGCCGAATACTGATATTCATCGTGCCTCAGAGGTTGCCGAAAGAATGATACAGTCGATCGCGTCTCTGATGATGGAGCATGAGGCGTCTCAGGTGAGTAATCATGTGACTTTAAGCATTGGTGTTAGTAGCCTCGTTCCTGACCTAGACAACAGCTTAGAATCTCTAATTAGCCAAGCTGATCAGGCACTTTATCAAGCCAAGGAAAATGGACGCGATCGCCTCATGATTGCAGAATAATGTTAGGAGTTAAATACGGCTCCAAAGTCTACGTTGAAGATAAATGTAAATCGGTTGCCTTGCTCTCCTGTACCTCTGGTAACTCAGATTTCGTAAAGTCAATCCAATCTGGTAACTCAACCAAGGTATTTTCTAGAAGTAATAGCGTTAGGTTATCCCACTTGACTTCACCCTTGGCGGTACAAGACCCAATATTAACATGGGTAATCTTGCCATGTTTAACCTTTAAAACAACACCAGAGAGAACAAACTC
>RDYZ01000082.1 GCA_004293855.1 Oscillatoriales cyanobacterium
TCTGTGATCCATTGGAGATAGGGCGGTGTTCCGGCCACGATCGGCACGGCAATGCATTCGGGAACCTCGTAGCTGTGCAGCCGTTCGATCGCCGCCTGCACCGCATCCCAACACTCCCGTCGCGTTTTGATCACGAGCTGCCATTCCGACTCTTGCTGTATCGCCCCATCCCAGCGATAGACCGAGGTGATCGGTGTCAGGCTGACACAGGCCGCGAGTCTGTCTGTGACGAGAGCCTGGGCGATCGTCCACGCTTCCGTCTCCGATCCCGCCGTGACGTAAACCACAATGAACTCACCCTCGTGCGCCATCCCATCCTCCATACGGTGACTCCGTAGCTCACAGATTTAAACGACATCAAGCCCAGACTAACGGTGGCACAAGCCGCTCCAGCGATGTGGGGCTGTAACTCCTGCTGGGTAAGCGCTAGACTTTACGATGGATACTCCCGACGCAAACCCACCAGCACAGCCCGTCAATCATTCCCGCGTTATTAATACACGGAATCGTAATTCATCGTTATTAATACGGATTACGTTCTAATTCCGCCTTCATTCCTTCCAAGGTTTGATACATTCGATCGAACATCTGCTGAGGCGTAATTCCAAATTGGTCAAACTGCGTATTGAGCTGCTTGACCGTCATTTGCGCCATGAAATCTTCTGACAACTCAAAGCGCTTCATAAAAATACGGTAGCGCTCCATCATGGCTTCCATTTGCTCAATATATTGCTTCTTCCCTTCCCGATCAAACTTGCCATACTTCCCACCCAGTTGTACAAGCGCCTGATAATCTTCAAACAGGCTTTTGGCTTCTTGCTGGACAATTTCCGAATCAAAAAATCCCATGTCTACCCCTCGATATATAGTCGTTTTTGAGTTAAGCGAGCATTAAAGTTAGAGTTTAGACGAGGGATTTAATCGACGTGTATCGCGATGCAATCCTGCATTGATTTTTTCCAATTTTGACTCGTCTTTACGCTGCTAGTATCTTAGGCTAGCTCAATTCCCCAGTTCAATAGAATCGGGGCGTAATAACCGTCCGCATTAATCCGCATTAACCTTTGCGTCGCCACGTTTTCCCGGGTTACGCAGCCTTTCACTCTAGACGTTTTCCATGCCCTACGGTTTAGCTCTCCACACCACGAGTACACGGCTTGGCTTGGCCTTAATCGATTGCACTCATCCAGATTCCAGCTCGATCCGAACCGCTAGCTATGATCTCGGGCGCGAGATGGTGACGCATCTACACGGTTGCACGTTGGAATTTCTCGCTCCTCAGACTTGGTCAGACCTCTGTTTGATGGCGGTGGCGAAGGGGCCTGGCAGCTTTACGAGTACCCGATTGGGTGTGGTGATGGCACGGACGATCGGGCAACAGTTGGAGATTCCCGTGTTCGGTATCTCAACCCTAGAAGCGGCCGCCTATGCCGATCTACGATCGCCGCACAACGATCGCGAGATGCCAGTCAGTGGGCCGCCGATCTTCGACGATCGGGCGGTCGAGCTGGAGGCGTCGCGGGGTGAGGTGTTCACGGGGCTATATCGCTACGATCGCGATCAGGACGAGATGTCCTGTCTGCACGCCGATGCCGCCATGTCCCGTCAGGCATGGCAAGACCTCCTCACGGACCTAACCCCAGCACCGATCCCCCTAACCGTCGATCTCACCCACGTGATCCGTGATACGACGGCGCTGGCGATCCTAGCCCGACAGCGCTGGCAACGGGGCGATCGTCCCTCCTGGTCTGAGGCCATACCGTTCTACGGTCAGCACCCAGTCACATAACCACTCTCACCCCAAATGACAAACACTCTCCGGTCTAAAGCTCAAGGCTTAGACCGGAGAGTGTCAGGCCAGTATTTCGTCGGGGATAAAAACGCTTGACCCTTGGGTGAGGTGGGAAACACAACTCCGAAGCAACCCGTAAAACCAATACCTTGGAAACCATGCCATTACCCCAGATAACCCACCCGTTGAGTGAGTGAATTTGAGTTGGTTTAAGTTGATTTAGGAGTGGTGAGATCCCTTAACCGTGGGGCGTCGCTTGGAGCATCTCACAGAAACTCAAGTCGGACAATCTAGCGGTTATCCCAATAGTAGAGAAGGATTGGCCAGCTCACGGAGCCAATCACGGCATCTTGCACCAGATCGTATTCCGCTTGTGCTGCCCGTGCGGAAGCAGCAGTTTTCGGGCCGAAATTGCCATCGATCGCTCCATCATAAAAACCGAGGTCGCGCAAAATGACCTGGAGCATGGTGACAGCGGTGCCATCCATGCCTTCAACAAGACGGGGTAAATCACCACTCGGTGCGTCAGCTCCGCCACCAGGGGAAGGGATTTGTTGAGCAAGTAGCGGCGTGTTGTCCGCTATCGAATCATCGATCGAGCGGGCAAATGCACTGGGGCAGACATTCAGTGAAACTATTGCTGCGAAAGCCAGAGGGCAGATCCAGCGTTGACGAAGATCGATCTTCATTGCTAGCGATCCTAGAACCGTATAAACTGCCATTCATTTTGCCATGACTTTGGAAAAAACGAAGACTAGGACAAGGGTTTAACTAGCTTGGATCGATCGGTGAAGAGGAACGTGGAGATTGGGAAAGTTTGGACTGAAGACTTTCCATGACATTACTCATTAAGGTGTTGACTTTACCTTTGTCCTCTGGATCTCCATTCATATCAAGTGTATAGATCGAATCCTGTTCCCCCGTGGTTTCTTGCCCCATCCACACTTCAAACAACTCACCAATCAACGCCACTTCGAGCACACTTCGCACCGCCGCCGTGGGATGTCGTAAAACTAAGCGACTGTTGCGCTGTTGAGCGAGACGCCGTAGCGCCACAAGCAGCCGAATCCCCGCATGTCCCACAAATTCAATTTGGGAAAGGTCTAGTATCCAGACACTATTGGGAGGTCTCGCCGACAGAAAGTGTCGCTCAGCGTTTTGTTGGAGCTTGGTCGCTCCAATCAGGTCAAGGCGACCTTTGGGTAGAAGAACAACTGCCATCAATTTACTCGCTACGGATTGAATGCATGGGAAGAATTACGACACGAGAACACCGCGAAAGCTTGGCGACAATTTTTCGGGTTGTATCCCGGTCATAGAGATGGATGAACTAGAGACGATCGCACCATCGTCACAGTTCAGCGCCGGATGCAGATGATGGCATGAGATGACGAACACGAGAGGCTTTGGGGTTTGAGGAGGATGAGTCGAGCGGGACAGAGGCACAAATCCGTGACATGGGGCCGCATTCTAAAATCAAGACAGCTTACACCCGGTGTGTGGGCCTGCCTTTAGTCTAGGATGCGACCCATTCAGCGTCTATGACTGGGCTAGCCCATGCTTGAGGAAGGATATCGTCACAGAGATGGGGAATCGTATAGATTCATGAAAGGCTGTACCTCAGCGCTGATCAGTCAAGTCTTGACTCATAGGCTCAACCGTCGGCCACGAATCTGGAGGACACACACGTGATCGCAACTCGACACTCACGATACTTTATTCAGATTGCGATCTTAGCCGCCCTCTATATCGTTATGAGCCGCGCGATCGCCATCATTCCCGATCGAACCCTGGCCGCTTGCTTTATTGGCTTACCGAATTCCATCTCGCTATCGATCTTGCTGCGAAAAAACCGTGATTCTCCCTGGATCGGGGTTGTCATTGGGAGTTTCCTCGCGGCACAGATGACCGATCACGAATGGTGGGTCTCGTTGCTCATCGGCAGTGGCAATGCACTGTTCGTTATGGTTTCGCTGTGGATTCTACGGGTGTTCAATTTTGACCCGTCGATTGCCCGACTGGGCGATGTCTTAAAGCTAACCGCCGCAACGTTGGCCGGTTCGCTGCTCGATGCGATCGCCATGACCGTCGCGAATATCAGTGATTATACGAATATCACTCCATTGTCTATCTCCTGGTCAACGGAAGGCATTGGTGATACAGCCTGGTCATTAACGGTTATTCCCGTAATTTTGGCCTTGACGGACCGAAGTAACGATTTAGATGCGGGCCATATTCAGCGTCCCTGGTCACGAGTTACGGAATGCATCACCCTGCTGTTGGTGTCCTTGGGTCTGAGCTGGCTGATTTTTTGCTCCCGCACTCGTGCCAGTAATTATACGTACCCACTTGAGTATTTACCATTGATTTTACTGATGTGGAGTTCGCTCCGCTTTGGTAAGCGCGGCACAATGCTGCTCAATTTTGGCATTGCTTTAATGGCAATTTTTGGCGTAGCCCGTTCCAGCGGCCCGTTTTTAATGTCAGGTTTGAGTGCCGGTCAGTCAATTGTCTCATTACAGATCTTTCTGTTTTCGATGTCGGGGGCGGCTCTCAGTTTTGCCACAATTATTGTGGGTCGATCGCGAGCGCAACTCCTCCAGCAAAACAGTCGTCGACGTTTAGAGCAAGCGCAGCGGATGGCGTGCTTGGGAAATTGGGAGCTGGATTTACGCACTCAGGAGATGATCTGGTCGCCGGAAATGTGGACTATTTTGCGCCTTAAGCGTACAGAACCCGCAACGCGCGATCGGTTATTAGAGGCCGTTCATCCCGAGGATTCTCCAAAACTTCAGGCCGCATTTGACACACTGTTGGAGACGGGAGAATCCTTTTGTTTGGACTATCGTTTACGGGGTGATCAGGAACGGATCGTGCGTGAACAATGCGAGCGCCAAAATTCCTACATTATCGGCACATTGCAAGATATTACCGAACACAAGCGATCGGAAGAATTACGCGAGGCGAAGGAAGCCGCCGAAGCCGCGAACCGAGCTAAAAGTGCATTTCTCGCGAACATGAGTCATGAACTGCGAACCCCACTCAATGCCATTATTGGTTACAGCGAATTACTGGAAGAAGACGCCCTAGAACTGGGTTACGAAGACTTTGCAGAAGATGCCCACAAAATTCGAGGTGCAGGCGAACATCTCCTATCGTTAATTGGCGATATTTTAGATATTTCTAAAATCGAGGCAGGTCAGCTCACCTTTACCCCCACAACATTTTCGATCGTGAATTTAATTGATGAAGTGGTCATCAATACACAACCTATGATCGATGCCAATAGCAGCATTCTTCAGCAAGACTGTCCGATCGACATTGGTTTCATGCACAGTGACAG
>RDYZ01000464.1 GCA_004293855.1 Oscillatoriales cyanobacterium
AAAACTCCTCCGATAGATTGGGCAACTCGTCCAGGGGTTAAAGAAGCAGAGGACTTGGATTTCTGCCAAGGGAAAGGGTTATCGTCAACTATGTCACGACTGGAGTTTAGACTAAAAGAGAAACTGGGATGAAAAGGCAGCCAGAGAAATCCCCAGACTGCCAATCAGGGAAAATGAAGAAGTAACCAACTAATTCAATCCCTAAAATGAAATGTGAATCAATCAAGCAATTTCGTCAAGAGATATATCAAACACTAGGCAAAGGAAAAGATGCGGTATTTGAATTAATGGATGCAGTGCTATTGAAGCCCAAAGTGTCATCTTTTGCAGAATTGTCATTATCCCCCGTATTTAGGAGAAAGTGGTCATCAATTTACGAATGCCTAGCGGATAATCGTCCTCTTGCGAAACGGCAAAGAAAAGTCTTAATTAAGCAAATTCCAAAAAGAGAAAGAATCGTACTGGCAGGAGACCATACAGCATGGGGAAGACGGGAAGCCAAAACCCTCAAAGACAGAACTTATGAACATGGAGCCAAAGTCGTCTCAGGAAAACCGATAACAGTAGGGCATGGCTACAGTACCATAGCTTGGATACCTGAAGAAAAGGGAAGCTGGGCATTACCCTTATGTCATCAGAGAATTACAAGCTTTGAAAATCCTCTCAGAAGGGCAGCCTTTCAACTCAAGCAAATTTGTCAACATCTACGGCAACGCCCGTTAAGCCTTTGGGATAGTGAGTATGGGTGTGCTAAATTTGTTGAGCAAACCGCCGATATCGCTGCCGATAAAATCCTACGGTTACGTCCGAATTTGTGTTTGTGGCAAGCCCCTCCTCCTTATTCAGGGAAAGGGCGACCTAAAGAACATGGGGATAAATTCAAGCTTTCTGAGCCCACCACTTGGCCTGATGCCATCGAAAGTCAAGAAATCGATGACCCAGTGTGGGGCACAATCGAGCTGAAGCGTTGGAGTCAACTTCATTTTCGTCAATCAGCCCGAATTAAGATGGAACTGATTCTTATCCAGAGAAAAGGCGATTCCCTCAAATCTACTCAACTTAAACCGATTTGGTTGGCGGCTTTGTTGGAAACCCCTCTTCCTTTAGAACAATACTGGTCACTTTATCAAAGACGATTTGCCATTGACCATTGGTATCGCTTTGCTAAACAGAGATTGCATTGGACTGTACCCCAATTTCAAAGTCTTCATTCCTCTGAGCGATGGAGTGACTTGATGCCTTTGCTGACATGGCAACTTTGGCTCGCTCGTGACGTTGACGATAACCCTTTCCCTTGGCAGAAATCCAAGTCCTCTGCTTCTTTAACCCCTGGACGAGTTGCCCAATCTATCGGAGGAGTTTTAGCGGCGATTGGCACTCCTACCTCTGCTCCTAAACCCCGTGGAAAGTCTTTGGGATGGATTTCAGGTCAGCCACGTTCTCGGAAAATTCGTTATCCTATCGTCAAAAAACGTTTTTCACCCAAAAAGAAGAAAGCAACTGATTCTTCTTAGCCCCTATTTTTAGCCTTCATCTTGC
>RDYZ01000083.1 GCA_004293855.1 Oscillatoriales cyanobacterium
CTGATCCCTGGAACCTTGAGAATTTCCTGCAAAATGCCATCGGGGAGGGCATCATCCAGGCTTAGTACCATCACCGCATCACCCCGAACAATTTTGCGGCCAACCTGCATACTGGCAATGTTGACATTAAAGCTACCCAGGAGTGAGCCAATCTTGCCGATAATACCGGGCATGTCACGGTGACAGGTAAAGAGCATGTTCGCGATCGGGGGAACATTGAGCGGAAAATCATCCACATTAATAATGCGGATTTCACCATCTCCCATAAGCGCCGCTGTCGCGGTGTGAACTCCGAGCGATCCCTTCGCCTCTAGGTGGAGCGAGTCGGTGTAGTCACGGACGGACTCGTCACGGGTTTCGACGACGTGAATGCCACGCTCTGCGGCTTCGATGCCTGCGTTGACGTAGTTCACTCGCTCTCGCAGGGCGGGAGATAGTAACCCTTTCAGGGCGGCGACGACGATCGGCTTACTGTCCTGTTTGGCCAAATTGCCCTGTAAGCGCACCGTGAGCGCATCCACACGGCCACCGGCTAACTGACCGACCATATTGCCGAGCACTTCGGCCATTTTTAGGTAGGGGCGCAGTTTTTCCAGAGCTTCGGCGTAGAGACCCGGAATATTAACCGCCGATCGAGCCGGAAGACCCAGCAAGACATCGCGGATTTGTTCCGCCACATCGACCGCCACATTCACCTGTGCCTCTTCCGTCGATGCACCCAGATGCGGCGTTAACACCAAATTCTTACCGGCTGTGCGGAGCGGTGAATCGGCTTCAAGGGGTTCATTGCCAAACACATCGAGGGCTGCACCGGCAATCTGCCCCTCTTCCAGTGCTTTCACCAAAGCAGCTTCATCAATTAAACCGCCACGTGCACAGTTAACAATGCGGGTCGTGGGCTTCATTTTGGCCAAGGCGTCCGCATTAATCATGTTGGCCGTTTCGGACGTTTTCGGGACGTGGAGCGTAATGTAGTCCGCTTCCCGGAACAGGGTATCTAGCTCCACCAGACGGCAACTCATCTGTTCAGCACGCTCGGCGGAGATATACGGATCGTAGGCAATGAGTTTCATACCCATCGCTTTCGCGGCCTTGGCTACGTGGGAGCCGATTTTACCCATCCCAACGAGACCGAGGGTTTTCTTATACACCTCTGTACCGATGTAGGCTTTGCGATTCCACTCGCTGGCCTTCACCGACGCATTGGCCGCAGGTACGTAGCGCGAGAGGGACAGCATCATCGCTAGGGCATGTTCCGCAGCGGCGATCGTGTTGCCCTCCGGCGAATTCACAACGACGATCCCCTGGCGAGTTGCGGCAGCAACGTCAACGTTATCGACTCCGACACCTGCACGGCCAATAATCTTGAGCTTTTTACCGGCTTCGATCGCCTCCTTGGTGATCTGCGTTCCCGAACGAATCATCCAGGCGTCATATTCTGGAGCGATAGCGACCAATTCGTCTGGCGATAAACCGATCTTGACATCAACCTCGGCAACTTGCGACAGGATATCGAGACCCGCGCGATCGACAGAATCAGAAACGAGAACTTTTGGCATGGTTTAAAGCGACTGAAGCGGAACGTTCAGGGAACGCGATCTAAGGTTTGAAGGAACGGGTCAGGCTGGTTGTATGGAGTGCAAGCACTGAATCGATAGATTATCTCATCGATTCAGCAAAGTCTGATAAGCGGATCGGGACAGCAATCGCCCCCTTGATGGTGCTGAGACATCCATCACAAGCATCTTGGGCGGCATTCTCAAAACTTTATCTCAAAAATTCAAAGATGCAGATGCAAGCTGATCAACGCTGATGGCGTTACCTGGCAAAGATACGACCCAGCGTAAAGCCGCGATCGTCTCCCTGAGATAGACATTGTATCGGCAAAAGTACCGGTTCTTGCGGACGATACCGCAAGTCTTACACGGGAAAATTTCCGGTGGATGCGCCCCTCAGCGTGAGTCATCCACCCTTATCTAGACACAACAACAGGGCCGTGAAACCGTGAGTCCACTCCCCTCACAGCACCACGGCCAACACAGCCCAAGCACACGCCGAACACCGCAAACAGGCAACACCCAGGGAATTGTTCGCGGGCTCTAGCCGTCGGAATCATCCCGATCGGGAGTCAGCATATCTGAGAACTGATGCTCCAGTTCCATGCGTTGCTCCATTTGGCGCAGGAAATAGCCCGTCATCATGGCCGAGGCTAACATCCCGGCCATGTTCTCGCGATCGGTGGCAATTTGAACGTTGAATCCCTCCGTGGGCAGGACTCCCACGAGGCCCTGCACATTACGGGAAATGATGTCTTTGATCTCTGGAGTTGCAGATTTAGCAACATGAGCCAGCATCTCCGGAGATTGATGCTGGAGGTACATCAATAATTGATTTCCCAGGTCTTTATCGGTTTGGGAAGCAAAAAAGTCAGGATCGAAAACCATAAACTCTTGAACGTTGAGTGACTTCTGTACGCACGTTGTTTTCTTTCCTTAACTAGTGTAGTGCATCGTGCGTGAGCTGTATTCTCTTTTTTCTTCGATCGGGATTCCCGAGGCATGGGTTGCCTTGCAGGCGATCGGCAAGCCGTCCGTCGCGCCTGGAGCGATCGTCACCCGGTGCAACAGTGCGATGAAAACCCTGGGCGTGCGATATCCGTAATTCTTCTGAAGTCAGAAAAACACCCTCGAAACCCCATACCCCAGACGAGCCCTAAAATGATGGAAATATGCTGTTTCAGTTCAGACAACGATTTACAGCACTTGACAAATACAGTAATTTCACTGGATTCTGGGCTGCGTTCATTGCGTTGAGCTATTAAATTTACTGAATTTGCTAAGCCATATTTCCTGAATCACCGAATGAGTTCATGAAGAAGAACCAGAGACATCACTCAATGTCCAGGGTCTATCCTGAGGATTTCATCTCTCCTGAGATGCTGAAGCCCGGTGTTCGCGCCTATTGAAGGATATACAGATTGGTCATGCAGGAATGTTGAGCCGAGAACGTTGTTTGGATCGTGAAGAGGTTGATCGTGAAACGCTTAAATTATTCCTTCAGACATTCCACCGATACCAAGAGTGGATTAGGAAGCAATGGGTACTCCATGTCCACGTTTATCCGAGATAACGGTGATTTTCCCTATGGTTTCTTTTATGGCTTATTTGGCATGATTGGCCTGTGTTTGTTGACTTGGACGATGTATGCGAAACATCAGCAAGCGCTTGCCGTCACCAATTGTATTGAGTCTGAAATTCACAGCCAGACGTCGGGGGTCAGTGACTCAAAAACAGTTCAAAGTACTCAAAGTCGGGCTCAAAGTGCTCAAAGTACAGAGCGTTCCGCCGAAATCACACCCGAGGATCAGTTCAATCGTGCCAGTAGTATTTGTGAGATGAAGTGCATCCGGGGGAATTTGTCAGGCTGCCAATAGTCGCGGTGTTTCGAGCCAGGTTAAACCCAGGCTTGGCAATGTTACGTGAGTTTTGAGTTAAGCCCAAGGGGTCGGCCAACCGTAGCGTTTTAGGTCTAGTTTGCCACGATCGTCAAACTGTATTCCCTCTGCTTCCAACAACGCCCGTTGTAGATAATCCGACCCCTCGCGTAACGACGAATGAGAAATCTCGCCCTTGGCATTAATGACCCGCTGCCAGGGAATTTCGGGTGAGTCGGTCGCGACCTTAAACAGGGCATAGCCCACCAGGCGTGCTTTCCCGTCCAGTCCGGCCAGGGTGGCGACGCGTCCGTAGGTGGTGACGTGGCCGATCGGAATTTGGCGGACAATGGTGTAGATCCGATCGTAGGTGGTATCGTTCATCGTGAATTCGGGGTCGGAGGTGGCGCAAGCCATGCGATCGTGGGTTCACGCGGAAGGACTCCAGCAACCGTGTGGATGCCAGCAGCTATTTCATGACGGTACAGGAATTACGAGTGAAATGTTGTGCAATTTCTTGCTACCGTTCGTCCTGAAGTGTCCCGATCCCGTCGTTCCCTAAATCCATGAGCCAGCCTCTCGTTAGCGTGATTACGCCCTGTTATAACGGCCAACCGTTTCTACAGCGTGTTCTCGATAGCGTTCAGAATTCGACCTACACTGCGATCGAGCACATTATCGTGGATGATGCATCGACCGATGCCAGTGTGACCACCCTGCGATCGCTGGCTCAAGACTATTCGTTTCAGCTCATCACCGCCGCCACCCGTCAAGGCCCCGGCCCGGCCCGTAATCAAGGGGTGCAAGCGTCCCAGGGCCAGTACCTTTTGTTTCTCGACTGTGACGACACGATCGAACCACACTTTATCGAAACCCTCGTGCGGGTGGCGGAGGCGGCACCGGCTCAGGTCGCACCGTTTTATACGCCGATTCGGTTACACGGATCGATGGATCGCCCGATCGGTGGGGCGAACTGGTCGCTCGAACGGTTGATCGATAGCCCGTTTATGAGTGTCTGTTCGTTGATGTCCCGCGAAGCCTTCGATCGTGTCGAGGGCTTTACGCCTCAGTTACGGGTTTTGGAAGATTACGATCTCTTTCTCAAACTTGCCTTCGCAGGCTATCGCGGTCAGCTTGTGTCCGATGTGCGCGTCCATTGTGAGATTCGCCCCGACAGCTATTCCGATCATTTCAATCAACGCGGTGGCGATGCGGTGAAACGCCGAACACGGGGCATCATTCTGCAACGGCATCGCCAGAACATCGAACGTCTCGGGCTGGGCGATCGTCCGAAAGTTTGGCCCTATCTCAACGGTCGGGAGGGAGAGATCGGCGAGTTTGACCTATCCCGTAGCCAAACGACCGCCACGTCTGTGACTCCCACCGCTGTCGCCGCATCCCCACCCGCTGCATCGTCTTCGGCGATCCCTGCATCCCCACCCACCAACACGACCAACACGGCTCCCCCCCCAGCGCCCCCGCCGAAAGTGGGGGATACGCTCGAATTGGTCGAAGCCGTGGAACCGATCGAGGTTGAGCCGATCACAGACATGTTACTGGGTCTGATTCCCGGTGATGCCAAACGGGTTTTAGAGGTGGGCTGTGGGGATGGTGCGATGGGTGAACAATTTAAGCGGGTGGCTCCGGACTGTCACTACACCGGCATTGCCTTCACC
>RDYZ01000465.1 GCA_004293855.1 Oscillatoriales cyanobacterium
TTTGAAACGCACCTTTCCAAAAATTCAGTTTATTGTTACTACGCACTCTCCTTTTATTGTGCAAAGTTTGAAGGCAAATGAACTGATTAATTTGGATAAGACAGAAGGCATTGAAGGTGATTATTTTAAGCATAGTATAGACAATATGACCGCCCAATGTCATATTTATTAATTTGAAAAAAATGGCATTTATTTAGGAAAATTTTATCACGACTAACCTAAGAAAAATGCCAAATTTATTAGAAATCCTCTTAGTCTTACAAGCAGAGGTCTCTCTTGCAAACATAGCAAAATTATCTCAAATCATCACTACCATTTTACGATTATCTGTTCCAGTGACAACAGGGGCGATTGGTCGTTTTGGGGGCTTATCAATCCGTACCGTAGAGAGATTTTATGCCCAAGCACCTTTGTCTTGGACTCGGATACGCGTCTTGCTCTTTGAGGCTTTTCTTTTTGACCCTTTGGCAGTTTATCTATTAGTTTTAGATGAAACCACCGAAAAAAAAGCGGGTAAGTCTTCTTATGGGCTAGGTTCTTTTTATTCTTCTCTGGCAGGCAAAGCCATTTCTTCGGTCAGTTTTCTAGGAGCAAGTGTGGTGAATGTGAAAAAGGAGGACTCTTATTTCTTGTCTTGCATACAACTCATCAAGGCTGCTAAAGCCGAAGTTTCCACAAATTCAACCTACCCTGAAAAAGCGGCAAATACAGATGAAAAACGCAAAAAGGGCAGACCTAAAGGAAGTAAAAATAAACCATACACCGAGCCTGAAAGCCTTTCTTTTCAGACCTTTAAAACCGCTGTTGATGGCTTGCTGACAACATTAGCAAAGCACTGTGCAGCTTTAATAATGCCTTATCTGGTATTAGACGGCTTCTATGGCAATCAGCACTATCTCAAATACGCCAAAAGTAAAAATCTGAAAATGATTTCAAAATTGAAGTCCAATGCCCATCTTATTTTGTCTTATTCAGGGGAGGGGAAAAAAGGGAGAGGCAGACCTAAAAAGTATGGAGAAAAATTAGTCTATTCCAAAATACCCGAACAAGCACTCTTTACTTTGCCAGCAGACCACAAACTCAACAAGCCCAATACTAAGGTATGGGCTTTGGAAGTCTATGCCCACACGATGCCAGCGCATCTTATAAAAGTAGTCATCATTGAGAGAACCAATCCTGAAACCAAAACAGTAGGGCGAACGATTCTATTTACTGACGATTTGAAACTAGACCCCATTTTACTTATCAAATACTACTCACTCAGATTTCA
>RDYZ01000466.1 GCA_004293855.1 Oscillatoriales cyanobacterium
ACACGAATGGCGTGATAGCTAATTTTTTCTCGGAGACGGTAAATTTGGGCGATCGGTACGTTCAGTTGGCTGGCGATTTCCTCCTGGGTGTAGCCCTTGAGGTAGAGCTCAACCCAATTCGCGGCTAATTCGCTCACCTGTTCCGCGAGGTAGTGCCGAAAGTTCTGCTCAACGGCTAGACGTAGCATTTGAATTTCGGCAAATTCGCGATCGTGCTCGTAGGCGTCTAGGGTTTGTGTGTCAATCAGGTTCACGTCATCATCACCCTCCGCTCCGGCGGAGACCTCAGCGGAAACCAAGCGAATGGCATTGCTAGACGGCACTTGAGTGACGCCGCCGCGCTGCGATCGCCGTAAATAGTTCACGAACCGATACACCAATAACGGCTGATTGCGGATTGGGCGTAGGCAGTATTCCTCCACACAGGTAATGATCAACAGGCTGCGGAGGCGACGATCCTCGGTACAGTGCGCAATCCAGGCAATCTGACGTTCGAGGTAGCGATCGCTTTGGAGCATTTCCTGAACAATGTCCTGCACCACATCAACGGTGCTGCGATGGCGATCGCGACTTAAGGCAACCCAGGTGCGAATTTTATTGCGTAGCAGGACAAGGTTACTGAGGCGGCGAATCAGGTGACGATAGGCCGCATCGGGACTCACGTTAAGGTAGCGTTGTTTCAGAATGCTGTAACAAAATTCTTGGGATTTCCGGGCGATCGCCTGTCGTGCCTCATCCATCCTGTTAATCTCGCTGGGCTGATCACCCACCAACCATTGGGCGATCGCTGCATACCAGGAATCGGGAAGTCGAGAATGTTCTCGCTCCAAGCGCGTTTGCCACTCAGTCATCCAGGCTTGCGCGGTTTCCATGCTCCTTTCGTTCCTTAAAAACTAAGCTCGATGTACGTTCAGGTTCGATTGGGACGCTATTCCCCATTCCCTTGTGCAATTGTAGGAGGCGACCCCACTCTAATGCGATAGGAGCGGGATGGCGGGCGGCAATTCCTGGGGTTGGATCTGGGCTTGGTGCTCACAGCTTACGCCAGAAGTGCCCTTGAGATTTTGATCGCGCCACTGTACCCAATCCACCTGGGCTAGATGGGTCAGGCGATCGCAGCGGATCGGCAAGATGGGCGCGAGGATTGACTCCGCCAACATACGGGTCAGGTCGAGTACCGTTTTGTGAAAGGATTCCTGATTGGCCGGAACACCCAGCTCTGGAGCTGGATCAAACTCAACCCAGATCCCCCGCATCCCAAAGGCAAT
>RDYZ01000084.1 GCA_004293855.1 Oscillatoriales cyanobacterium
GCCCGCTTAATCCATCGAGTTTGAGACGCCTAACCCTCCCTCGAATGACCCCCCGCACGCCATGACCCCTTCGAGAACTTCAGCCTTGGATCTCCTCGCCGTACGCCACACACCCCTAACCCGCTGCCTTCGTCGTTTCGGGATCGCCGCAGTCTTGGGACTGATCGCCACGACCTCACCGCTGATCGGCCTGCGTGCCGCTGTCGCCGAAGCGGAACCAGCCGTGGCGACTGAAGCGGAAACGGCAAGCAACAGCCCAACGATCGCAGGCGATGAGCCGATCGAAAGCCAGTCCGAACCCGATCAGGATCTGGAAGAGGTGCAATTTGAAGAGGTGCAATTTGAAGATTTTGACGTGATTCCGTTCGGTCAAGGCTTACCCCGCAACCTGGCAGAATCGATCGCCTCAGAGAGTCCCGATCAGGCCGAAAATCCTCCCCCCTCAACGCCCGCCATTGATCCAGTGCCACCGGCTGATCCCACTCCCGCCCCCACCTTCCAACGCAAAGTCGAAACCCGCATTCA
This sequence comes from Oscillatoriales cyanobacterium, assembly GCA_004293855.1. Classification (GTDB taxonomy): domain Bacteria; phylum Cyanobacteriota; class Cyanobacteriia; order Cyanobacteriales; family Geitlerinemataceae; genus RDYZ01. The sequence continues at coordinate 526 of RDYZ01000084.1, forward strand.
GCTTGATCTGAGCGATCGCCGTCTCTCGCTCTATGCCGATAACGAACTGGTCGGCAGCTACACCGTCGCGGTTGGTAAACCGGGCTGGGAAACCCCGATCGGTGACTATTCGATCCTGCATATGGCGATCGATCCGCCTGGACGGGCGAGCTAATCTATCCAGGGCCGACGAATCCGATGGGTCGTGCGGTGATTGTGTTTCACACGATCGGCGATGACATGATCGCCTTTCACGGCACACCGGATGAGGGGTTGCTCGGTCAGGCGGTGTCTCACGGCTGCGTCCGGATGCGGAATGAGGACATTTTAGCGATGTACGATATTGTGCGGCGTGGTACACCGGTGAGCGTTGTTCCCTAGGAATGAATTTAAAGATTGTGTAAAGTTGTGCCGTTTGAGCGTAAATCGAACGAACAGCACACGATGGCTTATGTGAAGCAGGCAAGCTTAGTAAGTACTACAAACCTTGCTTGCGTTTTGCACATTCTTTAAAAGATACCCTTCCCCTCATGATTGTGACTCCCCATCTCAAGCACGCTGTTCTCCCTGTGTTCATGGCCACCAGCTTGGGCTTATTTTCAACACCTGCCAATGCTTTCTCACTGCGGGATACCGAACACGGTGAATCTCTCTTTCAAGTATTCAACTCTCTTGTTAATACTGAATCCTTCCGACTGGTAGATGAAGAGCTAAATTTGCGGGAACTTCGGGCGGAATCCTTGCGCTGGGCAGGTGGTTCAAAGTCTGTAGATATCTTCTTTATCAATGAAGGAGCAGGATTTCGTAACCAGCTTTTCCTTACAGCTAACGGTAACGAACCACAAATGATTTTTTCCGATATTTCGTCTAAGGAAAGTGGTCTACCGGAAATAGATGGGATGATGGCTCTTGGCTATGGTAAAAGCCTTGGAGGATTTTCTAGTGATACCAGCTTAGACTTTCTGATCAAAGCAAATGGCCTGTTAGATCCGAATGGCTATATTTACGGGGCAAATCCTGAACTCAATCCAGATAAGCTGCAACATGTCGTCGCCTATGAGTATTTCGATGAAGTGATGAGTGAATCATGGGTCATTCTTGGCTTTGAAGATATCTATGGCGAGTATTCTACCGAAGTGGGTGGATCTGATCGCGATTTTAACGATGTCGTGGTTGCAGTAAAAGGTGCTGCTGGCGATTCAGTTGAAACGGAAGATGTACCCGAGCCTTCTGCGATGTTAAGTCTGATGGTTGTTTCTGGCTTGATGGGCGTGACACGTCGTCGTTAGTCCCACTTTCTTATGACGGAAATGTGAAGATGACGCTTGATGCGTGATCCATACCCATCGCTCAAAATTACTGTGTTTGATCGCTGAGAGCAGGAGACGATACCGATCGGCTATCGTCTCTTGTCTTATGCTCTTTTGCATGAGGGGAATGAGAGATGTCTTTGCAATTGCTATGTTGTTGGGTTTGGCGTCGGGGCTGTGATGGAGGTCGGATCGACCTGATTTAAGAGTGTTGCTGCAATCTCCGCATGGTAACGGGCATCGCTCACCGTCCAGGCGTGCATTTTGGCTGGAATCGGTAGGTTACGACCGATCGGCATTCGGGCGCTGTCCGCCGGAATAATCATCAGATCGCTCGGTGTCCATAAACTGGTGTAGTTAATCTGACCAAGCTGATCGATCGCGTCCCGGTTCAAATCGTTGAGAAAGTCGCTATTCGGACACATTTGCCGAATCCCTGCAAACAGCGGCATCAGAAACGCAAGGCGTGTCCCGTGGTTGGGCGCACAAATCGAGATGAAATGATCGACCTGATCGAGACCGCCTAACCGCTGGATATAGTAGCGACTCACCAAGCCACCCATACTAAAGCCAATCAGATCGATCGGGCGATCGCGACCCACTTGATGATCGATAAATTCTGCGAGCTGTTGCGCCAACACCTCAAGTCTGGCGCGACCGTCATTCGGGATCAAATCCAGCGCATACACCGTCCAGCCTTCCCGCTCCAGGAAAGCCCGTAACGAATTAAACACGTAGGCACGATCGATAATGCCGTGAACCAGGAAAACAGGATTGCGGGTCGGGGTGGTGTCGGTGTTGGGCGTAACACCACCGGTTGGATCGATCGCCGCAGCCTGACGAATGACCGCTGGTGGATCGTTCGCGGACACAAAACGGGACGCATCGGAAGCGGAAGAATCTGGCATCGAACCTTAGCCTCGGTAACAGTCTGCATCGACAGGAAAGTCGTCACAAGACGATCATTCCACCATAAAAAATGCACCCTATTCCCACAACACTGATCGTGACAGCTTCGCGATCGGAACGCAACAGCCCGCCAAAAACACGGCCATCGATCGACCCAAGCGATTTGATCTAGACCCCAGAGATCTGCGTCAATCCCCAGGGGAGTGCTGTGCCATGAATTGCGATCGATACGTAAGTTAATGAATTTTTGTGAAGCGATGGTCATAACTTCAGGCAATGCACCTAGGATATTCTCAGAATTGCAACGTTCCACAACAATTTTGGCGGCACACCGTAACCCATAACCTGCTGTCGATCCATGCCCATCGACAGAGCGGCAACATAGACACTCTTGTCGCGAGAGCGTCTCGACTGCTCGGTTTCACGGTTACGATCGTCCATCGTCACGTTGACGGCTCGCATTGTTCCCATATCACAATGCAAGCCTCAAATTCTCACGCTCAATTATTGTTAAGCTTCCCTCACCCCATGTTGAAGAACCTGTTTGGCGGCCAAAAGAAAGAAGGCTTTTTCCTAGACTTAAGTGATGGTCAAAGCGCCCCCGCCCCGGAAGCCGCTTCCCCCGAAGCGCCTGCACCTGAACCGATCGCCGAACCCGCACCAGTTGCCGCAGCTTCGGCTCCAGTTGCCGCCGTGGTAGCCAGCGCACCCGCTGAAGTTCCCGCAGCAGCTCCGGCGCGGGAACCGGTCAGCGTTAACTTTGCGACCACCTACCTACAGCCGAGCGGACAGGGTGCGCCACGTCGTCGTCCCAGTGCCAACATGAGCGGCTTCCTCGATATGGCTCGCAACGTTCGCGGCTAATGCGAATTGTTCACGGAGGCAGAGCGTCCTGGCCTGTGTTTTCATGCAGAGCTTGGGAACGATCGCCACAGCCGTAAACTCCTGAGCCGATTTCGTTTCGTTAGACCCATTGGATTAGACCAATCTCAAAAGTGTCCCATTGCCGCTAGACTAGCGGCTTTTTTTGTGCATCATGTGGAGCGGTCGATCGGTGCGCCCAATTGTGCAAGCTGGTATTTGCGCCAACGGGCATCATGTTTGCGATCGGTCCGAATATGCAACAAACGCACACCGGACACCGGCAAGGTTTCGACCTGAGTTCGCAGCGCCGCGAGGGAGTCGATCGGGCAATAGTCAACCCCATAGGCAGCGCAAAGCCGATCGAAGTGAACCGTTTGGGGGGTGGCGAAAAATTCCTCAAAGGGTGGATCAAATTGAGCCACGGGCAGCATCTCAAAAATGCCACCACCGTTATTATCGATCAGCACGATCGTCAGGGAGCCGACGAGCGATCGCGCCGCCAGCCAGCCATTGGTGTCATGCAGCAGCGCCAGATCGCCCGTGAGCATGACCGTCGGGCGGTTGCGGTGGGCAATGCCGATCGCGCTCGAAAGTGTCCCATCAATGCCGTTTGCACCACGGTTAAACCAGGGCTGAATCCGGCGATCGTTCGGCGGCCAGAAATATTCCACGTCGCGGACGGGCATACTGTTGGCGATAAACAGGGGTGTTTGGGGGGGGAGGGTTTGAGCTAGGAACCAGGCGATTTGCGGTTCGATTAGGGGTGGAGGTGTGGAGGGTGGCGTGGTGGTGATGGGAGACGCAAGGAGGCGATCGATCGTCGTACGGGTCTGGCGATCGCGGTGTTGCCAGGTGGTGAGGTAGGGTGAGGGGTGGAGATTGGGAGTAAGCGTGAGATGGGCGGTGAGGTCGGCGATCGTGCCGTAGAGCCGATTTGTGCGTCCGTGGAGGGGGTCGAGGTTGCGATCGCTCGGTTCCACGATCCAGCGTTGGGGGTCTTGGTCACTCAGCCATTGCCGCAACACTTTACTGGTGGGCAGGGCTCCAAGCTGAATCACAACACTGGGGGCGAGTTCCTGGCGGTGGCGATCGTGACGCAGCAGGAGATCATAGGTGGAAATCACGGGCGATCGCTCGGGGTCAACCACGGCATTCCGCACGGGCGACAGTCCCTCGGCTAACACCGGCCAACCGAGATAGTGCGCGAGGTTGAGTACGTGATCGGTGTAGCGATCGGGATCGAGACTGGTGGCAACACCGGCGATAATCAGGCCGCGATCGTGGGTTTGCCACTGGGCGATCGCGTTGGTGATCGGTTGTGGATCGAGGGTTCCGAAGGGGGCGGAATGGCCGGAGATACTGAAGCGGCTCGGAAAGGGTTCGATGCGATCGAAGAAATCCTCAAAAAAATTGGCGAATATCGACCCGTTCGCGTCCGAATCACAGCGATCGTCCTCGGGCAGGGGTGGCAATGGATCGCGAAACGGACAATTGAGATGCACCGCGCCCGCTGTGGAGGCATAACAGCGCTGCCACGCTTGGACGATCGTTTGACGGAGATAGCACAGCAAGCCACGATCGCGTTGCGGAACGGTTAGCTCGGTTTGCCAGTTGGGATAGTTGCCAAATAAACGAAGCTGATCGATCGCCTGTCCCGAGTTGCACTGACGCAATTCAGGGGGACGATCCGCCGTTAACACCAGCAGCGGCACACGACTTTCGTAGGCTTCGATCACCGCCGGGAAAAAGTTCGCCCCCGCCGTCCCCGAGGTGCAGACGATCGCCGTCGCTCGCCCGGTTTGCAGGGCCAACCCCAGGGCGAAAAACGCTGCTGATCGTTCATCCAGGACGGGAATTGCTTCGATCTTGGGGTGGCGTGCCAGGGCGATCGTTAGTGGGGTCGATCGCGATCCGGGACAGACGATCGCCGTTTGCAGGCCGCACCGTACCAGGGTTTCGACGATCACCGATGCCCAGATTGTATTGGTATTACGAAAATCCAACGAAGCCATAGAGTAAAGAGTACGTCCTAAAAATCCTACAGGTCTCGCCCCCCAGGATTGACGGTTTAACTTCGGTAACCTAAGAAAGCGTTTGAAAAGTTCGCTAGACCCGTTGACTGGTAAAGATCACAGCGATTCTGGTTAAAATCGCTCAAGCCTATACACCG
>RDYZ01000085.1:0-2086 GCA_004293855.1 Oscillatoriales cyanobacterium
CGGCTGATCGCGGCTATCCCCAGCCAAGGCGTTAATCGTCGTCAACTTTAACCGGGCCGCATTGCTGGCGACTTTTTTCAGGCGAGACGCCGTACGATCACACGCCCAGACCGTACCACAGTCCCCCATCAGTTCCGCCGCATGGGTGGCCTTACCGCCTGGAGCCGCGCAGGCATCAACGATCGTCTCTCCCGGTTGCGGATCGAGTAAATGGGTGACGAGCTGGGCGCTACCATCCTGAATGCTCCAGAAGCCGTCGCCGTAGCTCGGCAGTTGAACAATACGACCCGCCCCCGACACCAACGACCCGCCCCCGACACCAAGCGAATCCCGTCCGGTAAGCTGGTCATCGGTTCCGCGTCAATGTCACTCGCCGCGAATTGTGCCAGGATCTCCTCACGGCTCGTCACCTGACGATTGACCCGTAGATGCATCTGGGGAGCCCGATCGAACCAGTGACACAGTTGTTCCGCCTCATCCCAGCCCAATTGCTCCACCCAATCCGAGACGATCCAATTGGGAAAACTGGTGCGTACGGCAAGCTGTTCGATCGGTTCCGTAATGTCCTCAAAGCTCGGGATACCTTCGCCATAGGTGCGCAGATACTGACGCAGCAGGCCATTGACAAATCCAGACAGTCCCGCCAAACCGTTACGTTTCGCCAGATCCACCGTGGTGTCCACCGCCGCTGAGGTGGGGATGCGATCGCTATAGACAAGCTGGTACAGCCCTAAATGCAGCACAACACGCAGATCCGGAGGCTGTTGCTGGGCCGTCTTTTTCGCAAGCCGATCGATGATGGCGTCTAAGGTGCGCCGTTGTCGGACACAGCCGTAGACCAATTCCGTCGCTAACGCCCGATCGCGGCTAGCAAGCTGACTTTTTGCCAAATGGCGATCGAGCGCCACGTCCGCATAGGCGTCTTTCTTGGTAATTTCGCCCAAGGTCACAAAGGCCAACTGACGCGGATCGGTGAGGGGCGGCTGGGTTGGATGGGTTGCCCGACCATGACGGCCAGATTTTCCAGAGGAGCGAGGGGAACGATCGGGCATAGTCAAAAGCAAGGAAAAAACAGAACGTACGCAACGGATCAAAATCCATGAGGGCATCGCGGAGCTGCACCCACCGTATCGCAGGGTTTGAGGACGGGGAACTCCTCGTAGAACCCTGATCGGGCAAGCTATTGAACGATCGCCCCCACAAAACCTAGGGAAGCAATGACAGCCCCTCGCCGATCGATGCGTCAGCCCTAAATCATAAAGCGCTGCGTCCTCAATTCGCCGTCAGCAAAAAAAAACCGCGCTTAGCGTGCCTTGCAGCAGCTTAAACGCGGTTTTCAGAGTGGTCAAACAAACACCAATCAAGAATGGAGCCTACGGGAATCGAACCCGTGTCCGCCCTGGGTATTGACCTTGCGCTCATTCACAGGCTTAGCTCCGTTAACCCTTGGAGCCGGGACCGTCAATTATCCCTAACGGTGGGATGCTCTAGTAAAGTCTTTGCCATGAGGATGACCAGAGGCATCAGCACAGCGCATCCGTTGGGGGTTACCCGATGTCTTTAACGGAGTCTGACAACGAGTGCTCGAAACTTAGAAGTTTTTATTAGGCAGCAACAGGTGCAGCTTTACGAGCGAAAGGAACGATGTTGTTCGCATTTACTTTTTGTTTTGAGTCTTGATTAACGAGAGGTGGCTCACTCTCGGCCTGCATCACGGTTTGGATTTCGCCAACACGTCGAAACCATTAAGGCCCCGTGCATTTCGCTTTTCAGCGTTATTAGGGTTTAAGTATAGCCAAATTCTCGGGTGCTTGGCAAGTTGCATCCACGATCGCAGGGCAAACGCATACGTGTTTAGCTCGATCTTGTGTCGATTGAGCTAGACGAGTGTGCGTGTTCCCTAGCGGAGACGATGTCCTGAGCCTATCCCAGTGGGGTTAGGGAATGCTTCACGCAAGAGGTCTAATCTGTTAGACCAAATCCGGCCTAAGAAGCTGTTTCTAAACTATTTTGTAACCCTTGATGCATAAGGATTTCAGTGTTTTTTGACTCAAACAGGAAATCCTATATAGGACAAGGGTTTGAG
>RDYZ01000085.1:2092-7125 GCA_004293855.1 Oscillatoriales cyanobacterium
CTAAAAAGTAGCGGTTTCCAGTGAGCACTGAGCGGAGTCGTTGGCGTAGCCTTCGCAAAGCGAATAGTGCGGGCTAACACTAAAAATGATCAAGGCAAGTGTGCAATTTATCAAACTAGATTCGGTATCACTTTAGACCGTTTAGAGACAAGTCTTAAAAATGGCTACCACTAGTAGCTAGATTTAATGTCTGATGTCCTCCTCCAGCTTCTTCTGTAAATACTTGTGATTTGTGCACACAAATAAAGACATTTTGAGCTGTTTTGAGCTGTAGTTGAGTAAATTTAAAATGCGAAACATAGGAAATCAGAATAGTATTATCACTTAGACGTAGCTCAATTTGAATCTCTGACCCCATCGGAATAATTCGCTCGACAGTAGCTGAAATGGTTTTCGGTTCTGGATTGGAGAAGATTTCCACATCTTGCGGGCGAACAAAAATATCTTGGGTATGCTCGATCGAGCTGAACTGTTTGGCGATCGGTGATGTTTTCGGAATTACATTAACCGTACCAATAAAGCCCATAACAAAAGGAGTGGCTGGGCGATCGTAAACCTCAACGGCTGTCCCGACCTGCTCAATTTTCCCCTGGTTCATAATAACAATTTCGTCCGCAACTTCCATGGCTTCCTCTTGGTCATGGGTAACAAACACACTGGTAACGTGAACCTCATCATGCAAACGACGTAGCCAACTCCGTAATTCTTTGCGAACCTTAGCATCAAGGGCGCCGAAGGGCTCATCAAGGAGCAAAACACGTGGCTCCACTGCCAGGGCACGAGCCAGGGCAACGCGCTGGCGCTGGCCGCCGGAGAGTTGGGCGGGATAGCGATCGCCGAGTCCTGCAAGCTGAATGAGATCTAATAGGTCATTCACTCGCTTCCGAATGGCTTCGCGGGGGTGGCGTTGAATTTCCAGACCAAAAGCGATGTTTTGACGAATCGTTAAGTGTTTAAAGAGGGCGTAATGTTGGAAGACAAACCCAATATTGCGCTGCCGAACATCGAGGTGTGTATGATCCTGGTCATCAATAATAATCGAGCCTGTGTCTGGGGTTTCTAGACCGGAAATCACTCTGAGAAGGGTTGATTTTCCAGATCCCGAGGGGCCTAGTAGTGCGACAAGTTTACCGGATGAGATGGTTAAGTTGGTGGGTTGAAGTGCCTGAAATTGACCGAACTGTTTGGAAACGTTATGAATGACGATACTCATGGTGTTTTATGGGGGGGGAGAAGGTGAATAGGAAAGTTGATTGACTCTTAAATTGTTTTTTAAATTGATACTTGAGTCAATTTTTGGGATGAATCGTAGGATGAATTACAAGATCAATCTGAAACTTTAGGGCTAATTTATTTTTGAAAGATAGCAAGAGCGAGAAACGAGTATTGTTTTGGATAGAATGTTTTAAAGCTTGATTAAAATTATTAACGGATTAATTCATTGGTCTGAGTATTTTTGAGCTGGTATTCCTACGATTTACAAAGAGGAACGCGAGGTCATTCCACTTTGTTTGCCAATAATTTCTTTGATAATGAGTGTGCTTAAGGCCAGTAAGACTAAGATGGCGGCGGCTCCAAAGGCGGCTTGGGTTTGGTAGTTTTTGTAAGCTTGTTCGACAAAAATGGGGAGGGTTTGGGTTCGTCCTAAAATGCTACCTGAAACTACTGCAACTGCGCCAAATTCGCCTAGGGCTCGTGCATTGGTCAGTAGTACGCCGTAGAGTAAACCCCAGCGAATATGGGGTAGCGTGATTCGCCAGAAAATCTGCCAGTCGTTGGCGCCTAGGGTGCGGGCGGCTTCCTCTTGTTCCGAACCCATTTCTTCGAGCACGGGGATGACTTCGCGCACGACAAAGGGCAGGGTGATAAAGATAGTGGCGATCGCCATGCCCGGTACGGCAAAGATAACTTTGAAGTTAATGGCCTCGAGCCACGGGCCAAACCAACCGTTCCGACCGTAGAGCAACACAATCATCAAACCGGCGACTACGGGGGAGATGGAAAAGGGTAGGTCAATGAGGCTGAGGAGTAGGGTACGACCGGGAAAATGTTGGCGAGCTAAGACCCAGGCGGCACAGAGGCCGAAAAGGGTGTTGAGGGGGACGGCGATCGCGGTGAGTAGGAAGGTTAGCTGTAAGGCGGAACGAAATTCTGAGGTTGAAATGGCGGTGATGAGTGGCTGTATTCCCAGGTGAACCGATTCGTAGATGAGGGTGATGAGCGGCAGTAGCAGAATAATACCGATGTAGGTGAGGGCGAGGGCGATGAGGATCGGTTTTGTGTGCTGGGACAGTCTGGGCCGGGGGAGCGATCGAGGGGAGGGCATGAGTCGCGGGCGATCGTTAATCAGCATAGTGTTGTCCCCACTGTTGTAAACGGTTGATGGTTAAGAGCAGGAGCAAGGCGATCACGAGGAGGACAATACCGATCACCGATGCGCCGCTGTAGTCGTATTGTTCGAGGCGCTGAAAAATCAAAACCGGGGCAATCAAATCGCGAAATGGAATCCCGGAGGACACAATTACCACGGAGCCGTATTCCCCAACGGCACGGGAAAAGCCCAAGGCCATACCGGTCAGGATGGATGGAAATAGGGGGGGGAAAATGATGCGCCAAAAGGTTTGCCCTGGCGATGCACCGAGAGACCAGGCGGCCTCTTCCACTTCGGGTTCAAGTTCCTGGAGGACGGGCTGCACGGTGCGGACGATGAAGGGCAACGAGATAAACACCATGGCGACCCAAACCCCCAGGCGGGTAAAGGCAATTTTGATCCCGAAGGGGGTGAAGAGTTGCCCGATCCAGCCGTTTTCGCTGTAGAGCGTTGCGAGTAAGAGACCGGCGACGGCGGTGGGGAGGGCAAAGGGTAGATCGATCGCCGCATCGACCAGTTTGCGACCTGGAAATTCGTAGCGGACCAGAACCCAGGCGATGATCGTTCCCATGATGCCGTTGAGTAAGGCCGCGCCCAGGGCGGTGACAAAGGTGACCTGGTAGGCGGCGAGGGCGATCGGAGCGGTGGCGATCGCCCAAAATTCATCCGGGGAGAGGGTAAAGGTTTGGCTCAGTAGAGCGAGGATCGGCAAACACAACAGAACGAGGAGGTAGCCGATCGTCACGACCCAGGGCCAGGACAGCGATGTGAAACGTAAACCAGGAAATCGAACCATCATGGGAATTATGCGAGAAACGTGCGATGAGCGAACTTGAGATAACCCGAAATACCCTGAAATTGCGAGCGTTGCACAACCTACAAGGTCTACAGATCCACACAATTAATGCCGTGGATTAACGTGCCGTTTCAATCCGAGTTTGCATCTGATCAAAGGCTGCACCGTCCGCAAAAAATTGGGCTTGAATCTTGTCCCAACCGCCTAGATCGGACACGGTGAACAGATTTTCGATCGTGGGATATTTTTCAGCGAATTCCTGGGCGACCGTTGGATCAACCGGACGAAAACCCACTTTGGCAAACTCGCGTTGTGCTTCTGGGGTAAACAAAAACGCTACAAAAGCCTCGGCGACCTCCCGTGTACCGTGCTTATCCACGTTGGCATCCACGATCGCGACCGGATTGTCGATCGAAATGTTGTAATCCGTCGGCACGATGTAGGGCAGCGATTCCCCCTTCGACTCCGCCAACAGCACTTCATTTTCGTAGTTGATCAACACATTGCCCTGACCTTGCTTAAAAAACACATCGGTTGATTCCCGTGCATCCTTGGGCAAAATTGGCGCATTGCGGAAAACAGCATCGACAAAGGTTTGGGCTGCGGCTTCTGACTGACCCGCCTGGGTGACCGCTCCCCACAGGGCGAGGAAATTCCACCGCGCACCACCGGAGGTTTTGGGATTGGCGGTGATCACCTCCACGTCATCCCGTGCGAGATCGGCCCAGCCTTTCACGTTTTGTTGGTTGTCGCGCAGAACCAGGGCGGCAACCGATCGATGCACGATTGATTCGTTGGGTAATTCGGCCTCCCAACCCGGTTCGATCAAGCCTGCCTCTTCAATTTTTTGGGTATCGAGCGCGAGAGCCAAGGCCACCACATCGGCCTCTAACCCATCCAACACCGCGCGGGTTTGAGACCCAGAACCGCCATAACTTTGCTCGATTTCGAGGGTTTGACCGGTTTTCTCTTTCCAGGACGCAACGAATTTCGGAATGATTTGCTCGTAGGCGCTTTGGGTGACGGCATAGGACACCAGTGTAAGTGTGACCGGTTCACTAGGGCTTTTGACCGATTCACTAGGGCTACTGGCATCCGTGTTGGCAGCGTCGGTCGGGGACTCGGGACTACGACCGCAGGCCGTGAACATTCCGATCGCCAAGGTTCCAACAACCGCAAGCACCGATCGCCGCGTGAATCGCGAACGGGTACTGAAACGAGCCTTTAGGAATGAGGTTTTCATAGGATTTAGCACCTCTAGACGGGGGATGCTTCGGAGTGAATATCGAACCTAATCGAATCATACGTGAATCTCAAATGGTTTGCAATTCATTCTTGATTTAGCTTGAACTGAATCTTGCTTCAATCTCGACTGAAATAGGATTTAAGTCTGTTTCTTTTACGTCTTGCGGTTTGATCGAAAGAGATCGAATCTGTACTCACGGCCAAATCCTGGTGATGGGACGGCTCGATCGAGGTACACCGAATCCCTGAACAGAAACTCTCAATGGCTAAATCTCGGAGGAAAGATGCACCGGATCTCGCAGCGGTCGAGGATCTTTGCGCCACCCTGGTCACACGGAGCTTTTTGTTCCGTGGCATGTCACCGATCGCTCTGCACGATCAATGGGGCGATGTGGTGTTGCAAGCGGAGAAACTCTATTCCAATCGCCCTGTCTTTACGGCGTTTCGACCCGGAGAGCCGATCGACTGGCTTTATGTCGTGATTGATGGCGGGCCGGTTATCCTACGCAGTTCGCCGCTCGATCGCATCGTGACGATCACCTATCCCGGCGGTTGTTTTGGGATGCGTAGCCTACCGTTTAGCTATGGCGAGATCTTTAAAGCCTTTCCCAGCCAGGTGGA
>RDYZ01000461.1 GCA_004293855.1 Oscillatoriales cyanobacterium
CTTCGAGGTCAAAGCTAGGGTAACCGGCGGGAACCTCCGCCTGACTAAACCGCCCGAGGGCAATCCCACGCACTCCGGCGAACGCCCCAACGGATCGCCATTGGGTCAACATCCGATCCAGCCGATAGGGGACTTCGCCCACATCTTCCAAGGCGACGATCGCCCCGGTTAGATCGGGTTGATGACGTGTCCCGAGGAGACTAGTTCCGACGGTCAAATTGGCTGGACAGAGCCAACCTGTGATCGCGGGCTCGCTGTGATGATCGGAATTGTTGAGATGTTGCGGATCACAAGCATCATTGAAATCGCTGAAATCGCTTGGATCGTTTGCATTATTTGCTGCATTTGCCGCACTTATCACATTTGCCGGATTGACCAACATTCGCCCCGACAGCGGCGCGATCGCCCGACCTTCAACCAGATCAAACAGTCGCTGCTGCGATCGATCCGGTTCCTCGGCTAGCGTCGTTAACACCGCACCATGCACACTGCCCACCCCCACGCGAGCCAAACTCCACAGCAAACTTGTAATATCCGAAAAACCGATTAACCACTTGGGTGATTGGCGATCGGCCTCGCTCCACTCAAAATCTTCTAGTAAGCGCGTCCCACCGTAACCGCCACGCAAACAGAGAATCCCTTTCACCTCGGGATCGCACCATGCGGCCCGTAGCCGTGCTCGTCGATCGGCATCGGTTCCGGCTAAATAACCGTGACGATCCTCCAACCCCGCTGGACACACCACCTCATAGCCCCGCGATCGCCAGATCGCAACCCCCTGTTCAAAGGCGGACGTTTCCCGGAGACAACCACTCGGCGCAACAACCATCAGACGATCGCCCGGTTGTAACTTCGGTGGAAAGTGTTTTCCGGTCGGTGCTGGGAGAGGGGAAACGTCAGACATCAGCCTTGGGGTTGAATAATAAGCGGAGATAACGCATCAAACGCATCAAACGAACGAGACGCCATTTGTGCGAATAGACTACATCACGATGTACAACCTACCCGATCGAACGCGGTGGCCACAGACCCAACTGGGGATGTGTCAGGCCGCAGCGGCGATCGTCTCGGGTTTATCGGATTTACACTGTAGCGCGAGCTATATCGGTGATTTAGCGACGTCACCGTTCATTAAACCGCTGACCCGCCTGAAATGGTCGTTTTATCATCACATCCAGCGTCGCGATTACTATCGTTGGGCGGAACCGGCGATCGTGCGTGGCTATGGACGCCAAGTGTCGCGCCGCCTGCGATC
>RDYZ01000270.1 GCA_004293855.1 Oscillatoriales cyanobacterium
ATCGGTGCGGCTCTGGGTGTGCGATCGCGGGGTCAAGGGCGATCGGATCTCGAGCGTATCCGCAGCATTCTTGAAGATGGCAGTGATCCCGCCGCGATCGCCCCGGTCGATGGGGAGACATCCAGTGTTGAGGCCATCGGCCCGGATGAGATGAATCCAGAAGTTAAGCCAGAGATTAGCCCAGAGGTTAAGCCAGAAGTTAAGCCAGAGGCTGAATCAGACACGAATTCACCGCTTGAGGTAGAGGCAAGACCAGAGGCGGAGTCTGCAACCAATCTGGAAAGTGAGTTAGAGGCAAATCCAGAAGTTAAGCCAGAGATTAGCCCAGAAATTCAACCAGAGGCTGAGTTAGAGACCAATCCAGAAATTGCATCAGAAACGAATCCCGAGGTTGCGTTAGAGGCAACTCCAGAGGTTAACCAAGACGCGATCGAACGTCTCAGTGTGATCGCTCGTCAACCCCTCGAAACCGATGACGATCGCTTCAACCTCGACAATTTCGATCTGGATACACCCACGGATGGCCTAGAACCTGGAACCTTAAAGCTAAATTCCAACTTTGCCACGGCCCTCAGTGCTGAGGACATCGGCCCGATCGACGAACCCAAACCCAGCAATACACCGATCACAGACCTCGAAGTCGCACGACGATTGGCCTACCTCCAGCGTCAGCCCCCTCTGTTAGACGTGGAACACCTCAAGGTGGGGTTTCCCCAGCGCGGCCTCTTCGGACGAGCGCGACGCTACACCATGGCCGTTAATGACGTCTCGTTTCAGGTTTTTCCAGGCGAAACCCTTGGCCTGGTCGGTGAATCGGGCTGCGGTAAAAGCACCCTAGCGCGAACTCTGATGCGCCTGATTGATCCGCTTGCGGGCAAAATTCGCTTCGAGGATCGCGATATTTTAGCGCTCAAGCCCCAAGCGCTACGGTTTTTGCGGCGTGACATGCAAACCATTTTTCAAGATCCCGGTAATGCGCTGAATCCGCGTATGAGCGTCGGTGCAGCCATTCTGGAGCCGATGCAGATCCATAACTTTGGTGCTGGCCCAAAAGAGCGGCTCGATCGCGTTAAGTATCTCCTCGATCGCGTCGATCTCGATATCAGCGCGATTAACCGCTATCCTCACGAATTTTCTGGCGGTCAGCGGCAGCGGATTTGTATCGCCCGCGCTCTTGCCCTAGAGCCCAAATTTGTGATCTGTGATGAGTCGGTGTCGGCGCTCGATGTTTCGGTACAGGCACAGGTGTTGAATCTGCTGAAAGAGCTACAGGAGGAATTCGGCCTAACCTATATTTTCATTTCCCACGATCTCAGTGTGGTGAAATTTATGAGCGATCGAATCATGGTGATGAATCAAGGCCAAATCGAAGAAATTGGCCCCGCCGATCGGGTCTACCGTCACCCGGAACGCGACTATACTCGCAAGCTGATCGCTTCGATTCCGCGCGGCCACCTGTCCGATCGGGTTGCGTCCTAGTTTTTAGGATAGGTTTTCAGAACAGGTTCCTAGGCCAAGTTTTCAAGCTGGATATCGCCCACTCAGCTAAGGTTTGACTCACCAGGTTTGACTCACCAGGTTTAATTCATGCTGATCGTGGTGGGCCTTGCTCACCCTAATCGAGACCCATTATGACCATTGCTCCGAAAAATAAACCGAATCCCCTCATCGCGACGATCGTCAACCTGTTTCGGAGCCTAGTGCAAAACGAAATAGTCGCGTTCATCCTGAAGCGCATCGGCCAAGCGGCCATCACGATTTTCCTCGCTTCGATGCTCTGCTTTGCGATCGTCCAACTTGCCCCCGGCAGCTATCTCGACACCCTGACCCAAGACCCCACCCTGACACCTGACACCATCGAGACCCTCAAACAAAACTTTGGCCTCGATCGCCCCGCCTATGAGCAATATTGGCGCTGGCTAACACGCATCGTCACCCAGGGTGATTTTGGTCGCAGTTTTAAATACCAACAGGATGTATCGATTTTGTTGCGCGATCGTGTGCCTGCAACGCTGCTACTTTCGCTTATCTCCCTTGTTCTGACCTGGGCGATCGCTATCCCGCTCGGTATTCTCAGCGCTGTTAAGCAAAATACGATCGTCGATCGCACCCTACAGATCGTCGGCTACACCGGCCAGGGTTTCCCAAGTTTCATCACGGCCTTAATTTTGCTGATCGTCGCGCAAACCCTATCACCGATTTTTCCCGTCGGCGACATGACCAGCGTCTTTCACAAGGATTTATCCTGGTTTGGTCGCGTTCTGGATGTGGCGTGGCACGCCTTTTTACCCGCGATCGCCCTCAGCATCACCAGCTTTGCCGGACTGCAACGCCTAATGCGCGGTCAAATGCTCGACGTTTTGCGTCAAGATTATGTCCGCACAGCACGGGCGAAGGGTTTGCCAGAAAACCGCGTAATTTACGTCCATGCGCTACGCAATGCGATTAACCCACTCATTACGCTGCTCGGGTTTGAATTTGCAAGTTTACTGAGTGGGGCGTTTATTGCGGAGTTTTTCTTTAACTGGCCGGGGTTGGGACGGTTAATTCTCGAAGCGGTGCGGGCGCAGGATTTGTATCTGGTGATGGCGAGTTTGATGATGGGGGCGGTGATGTTAATTCTTGGGAATTTATTGGCGGATTTGCTGCTGAAGTTTGTTGATCCACGCATTCAGCTCAACGCCGATCGCTGATGAGGAAATTAATCACAGTGAATCAAGCACAAACGAATCACTAATCAACCACAGTCGCGAAGGATTGAGGAGACTGGGCGGAACTAGCCAAGGTATCCGTTAGCCGATCGCCCGACGCGATCGGATTGGCTAATGGTGTAACTCCGGCCATATCTAGGATTTCAGGAATTAAGTCCTCGCGGCGAATCGCCATCATGTGAACCCCTTGGCAAATATCACGCGCTAGACGCACCTGCTCTGCCGCAATTTTCATGCCCTCGCGTAGGGGATCGTCCGCTCGATCAAGCCGCTCGATCGTTGCCTCGGGAATCTGCACCCCCGGCACGAATTTATTCAGAAAACGGGCATTTTTCGCCGACTTAATCAGAAAAATTCCGGCCAAAACAGGTGCATCCCCCAGGCTTGCCACCTCGTCCATAAACTGTGCCAACACATCAAAATCCGAAATTAATTGACTTTGAAAAAACTGAACGCCGCTGGCTAATTTGCGCTCGAAACGCCGTTTCAGGCCGGATTTACTTTTGGATTGTGGGTCAACCGCTGCACCCGGAAACAGATCCGTTGAGCCGTCGGTTAAGGCGCGATCGTTGATGTCAAAACCGCTATTGAGTTTGGCGATCGCCTGAAGCAAGCGAATCGACTCAAAATCAAATACTCCCGTGGCCTTGGGATGGTCACCCGCTTTCACCGGATCGCCGGTCAGTGCCAACACGTTCCGAATTCCGAGGGCATGGGCGCCGAGTAAATCCGCTTGAATCGCGATTTGATTGCGATCACGGCACGCCATCTGCAAAATCGGCTCGATCCCCTGCTGTTGCAGCAAAATCGCCGCCGGGAGCGACGCCATCCGCATCACGGCTCGTGACCCGTCGGTAATATTCACCGCATGAACGCGATCGCGCAGACCCTCCGCCAACGCCAGCATATGGGTCGGATCGCCTCCCTTCGGTGGGGCAATCTCAGCGGTAACGAGAAAGTGACGATCGCGCACCGCTTGACGCAGGCGAGAAGAAACGCGGTTCATATTAACGAGTCGAGGTGATAACAGCGGGTGAACTATGGTAACGGGAGTTTTGAGGGAATTGTGGAGGATTGCGACGAAGTTTGGAGAGTTTGAGGTCAATTAAACGGGAATCGAAAAACCCATAGCCGTTTTAACCCGATCGAGGGTCGCGATCGCGATCGCCTCGGCTTGTTCACGTCCCTGACGCAAAACCGAATCGAGATAGGCGCGATCGTCCATCACCGCTGTGTATTTTTCCTGGATCGGGCGCAATGCTGCGATCGTCGTTTCCGTCAGCAACGGCTTAAATTGACCCCAGCCCATATCCGCGCATTCCGCCGCGACAGCCTCTTTCGTCTGACCCGATAGCAACGTGTACAGGGTGAGCAGGTTGTGACATTCCGGGCGATCGGGGTTGTCAAACTCCAGCCCACGCGCCGGATCGGTTTTACATTTTTTGATCTTCTTGGCGATCGCTTCCGGTGAATCGAGCAGCTCGATCCGGCTCAACTCCGACGGGTCCGACTTAGACATCTTGCTCGTCCCATCGGTCAAGCTCATCACCCGTGCCCCGTCCTTGCGGATCATCGGCTCCGGCATCTTCAGCACCGGCTCTTTCTTCGTCCCGAACTTATCGTTCATCCGAATCACCAGATCGCGCGTTAGCTCGATGTGCTGCTTTTGATCCTCACCCACCGGCACTTTATCCGCGTCGTACAGCAAAATATCCGCTGCCATCAACACCGGATAATCGAGCAATCCTGTCCCGACATTTTCACCCTGCTTGATCGCCTTTTCCTTGAACTGGATCATGCCCTGCAACCAGTTGATTGGCGTGATGCAGTTCAACAGCCAGGTTAATTCCGCGTGGGCACTGATGTGTGACTGGATGAAGATATTGGAATGGGCGAGATCGATACCGCAGGCGAGATAGAGCGCCGCGATCGCGTAGGAATTGTCCGCGAGTACCTTGGGATCGTGCGGCACGGTAATTGCGTGCAGATCCACGACACAGAAAAAGTTGTCGTACTGGTCTTGAATTTCAACCCAGTTACGAATCGCCCCCAGATAGTTTCCGAGGTGGAGATTGCCGGTCGGTTGTACGCCCGACAGTACGCGCTGTTTGCCCATGAGGATTGCTAAAAACGTGAGCGATACGATCGACGAATCGATCGTGTCGCTTTTTCGTAAAATTCTTAAAATTTCGACATTATCCAGTGTGTCACATGACGATCGCGATCACGGGGGTCATAGGCACGGAGTCCAGGGCAAACGCATACGTGTTTATAGTAGAAATAAATAAGAATGCGACAATGTGGTGC
>RDYZ01000271.1 GCA_004293855.1 Oscillatoriales cyanobacterium
TCGATCGGCCCACCGCCTGAAATACCATCAGTTGTGTGGCATTCAGCCAAAATAGGAGTATCGTGTGAATCGCTTTTCCTGCATTCGATGCAGCTTCTGGCGATCACCCTCTACCCCTCTTTGTTGCGTTTTCGTTTTTGGAACCGTTCCAAAACCGGCTAAACCAGCCAAGCATTCAGCATCTACTCTTTTGCATCAGTGCCACGTTATGGAAGCAGAACAGCTCTTGCGTAAATACGCTGACGGAACACGTCGATTTATTGGGATAAACCTGAGTGAGGTCGATCTAAGTCATGCCAGCCTTCTGCATATCAATCTCCGTAATGCCTGCCTCAGTGTTGCAAACCTCACCGGCGTGAACTTTTTTCAAGCCAATCTTCGAGGCGCCAATCTAAACGTTGCCAAACTATCGGGAGCTAAACTTACCCAAGCGAATCTCTACGGTGCCAACCTGAATGTGGCGAATCTGATCCGGGCAGACCTCAGCCAAGCGGATTTACGCCATGCGTCGCTCCTGCGGGCGGAAGCCATGCGGGCCAACTTTCGTGAGGCCAACCTCAGTGAGGCCAACCTCAGCGGCGCCGTCCTCTCCGAAGCGAATCTTTCCCATTCCAACTTTTCGGGAGCCAACCTCAGTGAGGTCAATCTCAGTCGTGCCTCCATGGTGGGGGCTAACCTTGTCCGCGCCACCTTTCGCCGCACCAATCTACGAGGTGCCGACCTCTCCGGTGCAAACTTCCACGCCTCCGAACTGCGGCGGGTTTGCCTCAGTGGCGCCAAGCTCGTGGAAGCGGATTTGCGAGAAGCCAATTTACGCTGGGCGGATCTTTCCGGTGCAAACTTGGCAGGGGCGGATCTGTCGGGTGCGAAACTCTCGGGCGCGAATTTGACCGGTGCGAATTTGACCGGTGCGAATCTCACAGATACAAGCTTGGTGTATACCGATTTAAGTCATGCTCGGCTGATTGGGGTGGATTGGCGGGGGGCGGATCTATCCGGGGCAATCTTGACGGGGGCAAAGCTGTATGGGGTTTTGCGGTGTGGGTTGGTGGCCGAAGAGGTGACCTGTGATTGGGTGGATATGAGTCCGAGTGGCGACGGTTCGGAAATTCAACAGCTCACGCCGGAGCAGGTGGAAACCTTTTTTAATGCGGTACTGCCCAGTGTGCAGATTGTGGTGGATTTGGCGTTAGACCTGGGGACGCAGATTGCGATCTTGACGGTTTACTATCAATTAGCCCTAGTTTTAAAGAAAAGTTTTGTGGCTTGTCCGAGCATTTTGGTCGATCCACGCCGAACGACGTTCATCTTTGAACTTGATAGTGATATGTGGCTGTTTGCGATGGCCTATGTCATTAGTTTGCCCTTTGCGGAGGCTGCCGAGATTCACACTCACCTCGATCGCCTGCTCGATATACTTTGTACGAAGGAACGGGAACAACTGGGCGCGTCCCAACTCCTTCATATTCAGCGTTTGCGTACTGCGTTTCACCAAACACGCGATCTAATGCGTCAGCAGTCGATTTCGCCGGAGTCCTGTGGGGTCCCGGTGAACCCTTATTTTTTCTCGGCTTCAACTCACCTCACATTAACCAATTCCGACAATCAAGTTCTGGATGTGTATCGTAGCCCTCTGTTTGGTAAGCGATCGTCCCGTACCCCAGAGCAAATTAGTCGCGATTCCGATTCCAGCACCAATTTCCCACCAAACTCGTCCCTCCCCCAATCGCCCGACGTATTCGACTTTGTTAAAATTGCAGCCACGAGTAACGACACCCGTAAACCCTAGACTGATGCTGGTTAGCGCTCAAGGTGGCTTCAAGTCCCGGTTGTCGTGGTGTTCTTTAGGTTTAGCCGTATGACTATTAAGGAGTTACTAGAGCGATATGCGTCTGGCCAGCGGGATTTCGGCGATCTGAATCTCACAGAAAGCAACCTAAGTCGCGTTTCGCTGAGTCAGGCCAATCTTAGTCATGCCATTTTAAGTATTGCAAACCTGAGTGGGGCGGATCTGGTTGGTGCGAATCTGAGCTATTCCCGGATGAATGTGGCGCGTTTGAGTGGCGCAAATCTGGAGGATGCGAATCTGGAGGGGGCGATTCTGAATGTTGCCAACACGATTCGCGCCAAGTTCGATCGGGCCATTCTCGATCGGGCGTCCCTGGTGCGGGCAGAGATGATCCGTGCCTCGTTGATTGCGGCTAGCCTGATTGAAGCCGACCTCAGTACGGCGGATATGCGGGAGAGTTGCCTCGATCGAGTGATTGCGTCTGGCGCTAACTTCAGCGAAACCGATATGCGTAGCAGCTCGATTATTGGCGGGGATTTATCCGGGGCCAACCTCACCGGCAGTGATCTGAGCAAAAGCAATCTGACGGGTAGCGATTTGAGCCGCTGTGAAATGCGTCATGCTCAACTGCGTCGTGCCAACCTCAGCGGTGTGAATCTGCGCGGGGCAAATTTACGGTGGGCGGATTTGTCGGGGGCTAATCTACGCTGGGCGGACTTGTCAAAAGCCAAACTCAGCGGAGCCAATTTGATCGGGGCTGATTTGAGCCACAGCAACCTACTGGAAACGAGTTTTGTTCATGCTGATCTCACCCAGGCCAACCTGGTTCGGGCAGATTGGGAAGGAGCGGATCTGAGTGGTGCAACGCTGACCGGAGCCAAGTTATTTGGTGTGGCGCGGTTTCATCTGCGAACTCAAGGCATGGCCTGTGAGTGGGTGGATATTAGCCCCAATGGCGACCACAGCCAAATTTGTCGATTTACACCGGAAAATTTTCAGAAGTTTTTTAATCAAACGCCGCCGATCGTGCAAATCGCAGTGGATCGACCGATTGACTGTGAGGCGAATCTTGCGCTAGCCAAAATTTATCAGGCGATCGCCCACGAAAATGCAGAGTTGATCGAACCGCCCAGTATTGAGGCGGATTATCGGCGCACGATTTTACGGTTTCGAGTCGAGACGGACGATCGGCTGTTTCCCATGCTGTTTGCCGCCATCCTGCCCTTCGCCGATGCCCGCGCGACCCATCAGGCCATGTCACAAACCATTCGCCTCATCCAAAGCAAAAGTAACGAGCTGTTGGGGGTCAAAGAAGCCAATCAAGCCGCAAAATTAAGCGTGTCATTACTGCAAACCTTGCGCCGCATCGCCCCCTTGCAACAAAAAATACAGCCAATACTTTCCAAATTTGAGGTTGATTTCCTCAAGGCGCCGACTCAAACATCCCTACGCAATTCGAGTGATTTGCGGCTACAGATCTATGGCAATCCACGCTTTGGCAAACGCTTTTTAGATGCGATGGAACTCGATACGATTCCGGCTCTATTGCGAACCAAAGGGGAGCCGATCGTGCCGACGGCTCGCGAAACCCTCGATTTTGTGCAGGGTTTTTATTCCCTCGATCGACTCATGTCTTAAGTCCCGTGGGTTCAGACTGCCCATTCTCACGAGTTGATGGTTTCGGCCAGAAGTTTATTGAATGTACCGCATGAGACCTTTGAAATTTAAAAAACTTCAAAGGTCTAAAATCACGGTCTCTGCAAATCTTGTCTGGCAACCTCTAAACGATCTCTGAGAATCTTCGCCAACTTAACGACTGTCTTTCTGGCGCTGCTCCTCAGCCTTGGCCTCACGCCACCCCTGGCGCAATCGCGCTAAATTCGTTTGAAACTCCGTCCAGCCCAGGGGTGAACCCTCATCTCCCACATTCCAGGAGGCCGACAAAGCACCATAGGTCAGCCCTAGCACTCCCAAACCAAAGCAGCCCATACTGACCAACAACACCGCAACACTGGGTAATGGAAACCATTCCTTCGTGATCACGAAATAGCTACCAACCAACACCAGCACCCCCAAAATACTCGGTGTACCGCTAAATGCTCCCATCCGTGCCAACATGCGACGGTTTACCTCTGGGGGAATCTGCGTTGAGGATGAGGTTGATCCCGCTGGTGTTTGCTGGCGTGGTTTTGGCTTGATATTGATTTTTTGAGCCATGAGTTGGGCTCGACTCGACGCCGTCTTGGGGGAAGCCGACTCAGACTGAACCTTCGCGGTACTCGGTGTACCCTCAGTCGAGTTCTGAGCTGCCTTTTTCTTCGGTTTTTTGTTCGGCTCAAACGGGAGCGGAGCGCGAGAGGAGTCAGACATTGGGAACGGGGGGCGGAGAAAAAGGGCGGGACGAGGTCGGCCAATTATAAAGTTAGGTTGAGGCGATCGGAGCGATCGCCGACCGGCGATGATTAACCGCGAATTCCAAGACGGGTGAGAAGCTCACGGTACTTGGCTTCATCTTTCTTACGGACATAGCCCAGCAGGCTTTTACGATGACCAAGCATCTTCATGAGGCCGCGTTGCGAAGCGTAATCTTTTTTATTGGCTTGCAGGTGCAGACTCAGTTTCGAGATTCGCTCGGAGAGCATAGCAATTTGCACTTCCGCAGACCCGGTATCGGTTTCATGGGTCTGGAAATCGGTCATGATTTCTTGCTTGCGCACTTGGGTGAGGCTCATAAAACTGTTCGATTTAGGATAAAAAACTCAGCAATGTATCAATATACCACAGCCGTTTTCCGACTCAGATGGTGGTGTGGATTTTAGGATAGAGGGGCTTGTCTGGATCGAGTCGCGATCGGCCAACCGGGGCGATGACGAGATCAAATCCGATCGCCCAAAAGGTTAGCCCTTGGTCTTCTTGGCCTTACCGGGCTTCATGGCGGGGGCGGAGATGGACGCTGCCAGTTCGCGCCGTTCGTTTTCGCGGCGGCGACGATCGCGCCAGTCGGAGACGGTGAGGTAAGCAATCCCGAGGGTGACGATCGCCAGGAGTGAAAATGCGGTGATCGACAGGAGTTTAAAAACGAGTGTGGTATTTTCCATGGGTTTGTAACAGCGAACCGAAGCTCAGCAAAGTTGAATGGATGGATCTTTGATATTTAAGGTGTGAATCCTAACGAATCTCAAGGCATTACGCTTGCGGGTTTAGCGTTTACCCTGAAGCGTTCAGC
>RDYZ01000462.1 GCA_004293855.1 Oscillatoriales cyanobacterium
AAGCCTCCGACGCCTTTGAACAGCTTCCCGATCGGGGTGGCGTCTCCGGAGAACTGGAACTGGATGAAGATTTCATCTGGTCGGCGGAAGTGCTCGCCGCCCAAGGCCGCAGCGTCGATGATATTTCGGTCGAAGAAATCGCATGGCTCACGAAACTCCGTAGCGGTTTAGGCAAAACCCGACTCGGTTTGGTTAACCAACTTAAATCGATCGTGGGTCAAGGCCCTCTCAATGAGGATGCGGTCGCGGAGATTGAAGCACTCCTGTTACAGGCCGATGTGGGGGTGGATGCCACCGACGCCATTATCGAAGCCCTCCAGGCCAAAATGCGTGAGGAAACCTTGCCCCCGGATAAGGCGATCGCCTATCTCAAGCAAGTCCTGCGCGAGATGCTTGAACAGCCCTTTGAGCGTCAGTACGATCGGGACTTTTCACCCGTTCCCGGCCTGCTCAATATCTGGATGATGACCGGCGTGAATGGAGCGGGAAAAACCACCACGATCGGCAAACTCACCCACCTGGCAAAATCCTCCGGCTACGATTGCCTCATCGCTGCTGCCGATACCTTCCGAGCTGCCGCCGTGGAACAGGTCAAGGTGTGGGGTGAACGCACCCAAACCGACGTCATCGCCAATCCGGGACAAAATACCGACCCAGCAGCAGTGGTCTTTGATGCGATCGAAGCTGCCAAAGCCCGCAATGTGAACCTGCTCCTCGTCGATACCGCTGGGCGTTTACAGAACAAGAAAAACCTGATGGACGAACTGAGCAAAATGCGGCGCATCATCAGCACCAAAGCGCCCAATGCCCGGATTGAATCCCTACTGGTCTTAGATGCAACCCTCGGTCAAAACGGTTTACGACAAGCCGAGGTTTTCGCCGAAGCCGCGCAACTGAGCGGGGTTGTCCTCACCAAACTGGATGGTAGTGCACGCGGTGGCGTCGCCCTCGCCGTGGTTCGTCAGCTCGGGCTCCCCATTCGTTTTATCGGAGCAGGTGAAGGCATGGAAGACCTACGACCATTTTCGAGCTATGAATTTGTGGAAGCTCTGCTTGACGGTTAGACAGTCATGGGTCAGTAGATGCACTACCTTAAGTTCATTCGGTCAATTCAGACGATGCGTGGGTATTCAACTGGGTATTCAACAATGATCACCGTTCGTTTGCTCCCCTTCCTCCTTGCTCCCCTCTACTTCAGCGCTCCCGTCCTCGCACAGTTTACCCCTCCCCCTTCGACTCAGCCGTTAAATAC
>RDYZ01000463.1 GCA_004293855.1 Oscillatoriales cyanobacterium
AAAAGTGCCGTCGGGAAACCCGTTAACAATATTCATCTTAGCGAGGCGATCGATAAAATCCTTAGCCCAGTGAGTGCTGATATCGCTAAACTTTACACCTCCAGGTGTCGGAGTTGGTGTCGGAGTCGGAGTTGGAGTCGGAGTTGGAGTTGGAGTTGGCGTCACATTTCCCAACTCAAATAAACCTTTTACCCGCGAAGGATTGAGCTGATTTCCCAGGGCAAAAATCTTAGTCGCAGTAGCATTTTGCAAATCAAATTCGCCATTGTTGGCAAAAATATTTCCCCCTAAATCTTGAGCCGTACCAAGATCTGGCAGAGATTTTTCCACCGCAGTCAAACCATCTTCCGTATTTTTTTCAATGCGATTCTTCCGCACAACCGGCTTAGAGTTCCCCGTTAAAACGATACCGGAGCGATTGGCGACAATTTGGTTGTCAACAATCAAAGGAGCCGATTGAGCTTGTAGAGAAATGCCGAAACCGGTATTTTGAAAAAGATTGCGCCGCAACACGCCTTTAGCACTTCCAGCCATAATTACCCCAGCGGCTGAGTTTTCCACAAATATGTTGTCTAGAATCCCAGGATTAGCAGTACCTGTGGCAAAAATACCTTCGCGCTTACAAAGCGTAAAAGTGCAGTTAGCCACAGTAGGAGAAGTTGACTCCATCCAGACTCCGGTACCGCGAATATCTAGATTGGTGACAGTTACTCCCCGCAATTCCGCATCAGTTGCTAGCAGTAGAGTGATATTTTGACTCGCAGCGGTGGGACTGACAAATTTGCCACTTCCTTGAATTAGAGTACCGCTTCCTTTGTTGGATTCATTACCGATAACTTTGACTCCAGAGGGAATGTCTAAGGGAAATTGTTCGCCGCTAGCTGCGCTGTAAGTTCCCGCTGCTAGCTGAATAACTGTTCCCGATGCAGCGCGACTGATTGCGCGGGCGATCGTTTTGAATGGGGCTGATTGGCTGCCGGCTGCGGAATCGCTGCCTGTTTGGGGGTTAACGTAAAGTGTTGCCATGTTTTTGCTGTATGGATAATTTGCGATCGACTTTTAGGCAATTTTCATTCTGTACGAATTTGACTGCGGATATATATTTAGCTTTGATTGGGAAGACAGCCATAGGGGATGACAACCCCTGGGGGATTGCCCCTACAAAATACTTGATTTCTCGTTACCCGAAATAGCAGGTACCCGACTTCTTGAAGAAGTCGAGTACCTGGGTATTAGGCTTTTTCA
>RDYZ01000272.1 GCA_004293855.1 Oscillatoriales cyanobacterium
TCTTGCTGGAGTTGAGCGCCGACGATTTGCAGTTCGATCGGCCGGATTTTGCCGTAGTCCTGTCCCAAATCCGCAATCAGCCGATCTAAAAGGGCGGGCTCGATCGCAAAATTCGCAAGCTGGGTGAGCTGTTGCAGAATTTGGCGGGCGGCGGTCTGGTCAAAATTGCCGAGACGGTAGAGGACTCGTTTACTCAGTAAGTCACCGTCAATGCACTCAAAACCGGGGCGATTGAGCAAAAAGTAAAGATAGGTGCGGCGTAGGGAAAAGATCACCCGCAGGGATGGAATTTCGAGACACTGGCCGAGAAACAGAAAAAGGGCGTTACGATCGCGATTGTGGCTATAGCGAAAGAAAAATTCTTCAAACTGATCAAAGATCAAAACCGATCGGCGATTGTTCAGTTCGTTGCGCTGGAGTTGATCCAACATCTCCTGACAGGCTTGTTCCAAGTTGAGGCCAGCGGGTGACCCAGCGGCGGGATCGTCCTTAGGTAGGGGTCGGCGATCGTCCGGCGCGATCGCGACTCGTAATTGGTGTAATAGCTCCGTCCACCAGTGGTCATAGAGACGGATGACCACCGGGATAATGGTTTGGGTTTCAATCGTTTGCGATCGTAGCGCTGGAACTAAACCGGCATGGATAAAGGAACTTTTCCCCACACCCGAAAATCCGTACAGGGTGGTGACTTTTAAATCCTTGCGTGAGATCCGTTCGACTAGGGTGGTGACGTCGCGTTGTCGTCCGGAGGCGATGATCTCCGGGGCAATGCCCCATCGATACGCCGATTCACTGGCCGCATCACGGGAGGCTGGGGTTAATTTTGGCGATCGTAGACGGGCCGCACCGATGAACGCCCGCAGGCCATGTTCATGCTCGAAGGCGTGGCGATCGGTGCGGACGGCAAAGGCGATGCGGTATTGTCGTCGCTGAAAATACAGCGATCGCAGTTGTTCGAGCAGGGTGATATAGAGGCGGGGATGGTCAGCGCAGGGTCGGTAACGTTGTTGTTCGAGGAGGGCGATCGCGTCATCTTCGCGCTGTAGCACCAGCAAAATCCGAGCGCGGGTCAGGCTCAGGCGTACCGCCAGGGTAGTGGAGTTTGCCGATTGTGAGGCCACCGCGATCGCGGCTTGCTCCGCCTCCGCACGATCAACCCAGGTTTGGGCCGCCTGGGGATCACCCTCTGCCAGCGCCAAATCGGCCAGTAAACTGTAATCTCGACTCAGTTCCGATCGCGCACCGTATAGCTCGTGGAGACGCCGCGCCCCGATCGCCACCAGGCGCAGTGTCTCCCAGTCCTCCAAATCTCGCAACACCTCGCCCGCAATCCCGATAAACCGGGAAACGATCGCCCAGGCTCCCACTGCTGCACAATTTTCGAGGAGGTCCAGCAACAGCGATCGTGCGACGTCCAGATCCGGGCCGCTGCGATCGCGCAACACCGATCGGCGGTAGTAACACAGCCCAATGTGTAGGGTAACCAGATTCGCCAACGCATTGAGATTGGCGGCCAAGGCTGCCGCACCCGTATCCGGGATGACGCCTTTCGCTAGAGCGCCGAGATGGGGATAGGGATGCTGGGGATAGGGGGAGGGTTCGGGCGTGTTGGCGTCCGGGTCAAGCAGCGGCACAGGAGAAGCCAAAACCGGGGATCGACGATCACGACCCCGTTGATAAAACGCGATCGCCTCCGTCAGCCGATCCTGTTCGTAGGCATCACGACCACACAAAAAATCATAAAAACTCAGGACATCCGGCTCGATTTCCCTGGGTGGGTGTACCTGCTGAAGATCGCGCAAAGCGGCGGTGACATCCGAAAGCTCGTAGGTGTTGAGGAACGGCTGATCGATCGGCGGGGCAGTCACGTCAATCAAACCCAGAAAAAGCTGATCCCGCTGCCAGGTTAACCAGGCTTCGATCCGGGCGGGATCGACTTCTAGGGCATCGATCGACGCCCAGGTTTCAAAATCTTTGGCCTGTCGTTGAAACCGACGGATAAATTCCGCCTCGACCACCAGCACGATCGGAAACGGGCAGTGTTCCCGGAAGGTTTCACGCATTTGATTCAGCGTCCCGAGAAATCCATCCAGATCCGCGATCGCCTCAAAACCCGTGGCCAGGACGCCATTCGGTAAGGTTTTAGGCTGGCGATCGGTCCCGTCCAGTGTGCCGATTTGTTCGGATAGTGCAGAAAAAAGTTTGGTGGTTTCAGGGGCCAGCGACAGGGTTAGCAACGGTTCACAACAGACGGCCTGTAGTTCCGCGATCGCCGTGGATCGCAGGGCCGTGTAATCACAACGCAACAAAAACAGACGAAATTCACCCCGCGAGCAGTCGATCGCCCAGGCCAAGCTTGCCAGCAGCTCGCGATTTTCCGGTGAGAGTTCAAGTTGTTGCCCGTGGGAAACGGGGTGGGTCGGTTTACCATCCATGTGTTTGGATCGTGTCAGTTCTGTACCCAAACCGTGAAACATGACCTGCGGCCACCGGAATCACAACGCTGCAATTTGGGCTCTCAGGCAAGCTCTGTCGCAACGGGTCATCGGGTTAGAACAGGATTTTGAGTGAGCATCATGCAGGTGGCTCGTCTACCCCGTACTCTGCGCGGTATTCGCAGGCTAGAAGCCCGCCGGTTGTTAGAACCGTCCGGTTGCTGGTTCTAGCAGCCCAGACGGACGTGGTTTCCCACACCCAGTTGTTCGAGCGCATCAGTGCGTCAGTCCTAGAGATTTTTAAGGTATTTTTTGGGGTTGATTGTCAAAACTATACCGTTCCTATGGTCAACCAAATCCCTGTCGATGCTCCAATCTACGGATATGCACGGACACGGGTGATGTGCATCCACCAAACTTATCCCGAAGTTTTACCAGATTGGATTAATGTAACGCAATTACAAGCCGGGGTTCCCTACGTAGAACATCGGGAAATCGCCTTACCCGGTTTAGAGGTGGCCTACCTCTGGTCTGCGGTGGGGAGTGTGGAACGTTACACTATCCCCGAGGGGGAAACCCATTTCACCTTGGATCTGAATCCGTCGGCGCCAATTTTGTCGTGGGCTGGACATGAAGCAGTACGGACGGCTCGCTATGTGATGGCAATTCACCGGAGTCAGGTGGAATATTTAGCCGTGACCCCACCGAACTGGTCTTGTTTATACATTTGTATGGATGATGCCTTGCTCGATCGGCTGGATTTACTACCCGCAAAAGTCTGGAAAGATAGCCAAGATCCTCAAAATGCGGTGCTGGAGTTTGAGGTGTGGAAGCTCGATCGCTTTCGCCAATTTGTTCAACAGTGGTTTACGCCGTTTGCTCATCCCCACACCTTTACGATGTTGTCGCCGATCGAAGCGGCAACCCTGTGGACTGAATTTACGGAAATGTTGCAACTGTTATTTGATCGCCATGCTCCCCAAGGTCAAGTTTTCCTCCTGGATCATCCCTCACGACGGTATCGCAATTTCCAGGATGCGTGTGCTTGGATTGAAGCTCATTTAGCAACCTCACTATCGATCGAAGCTATTGCTCAAGAACTACACATTTCGCCACGATCCCTGCAATACGCTTTCCAAGATTTAGCCGGTACGAGTGTTGCGAAATATATCCAAGCTCGACGACTGCATGGGGTGCGTGAAAGTTTGGTGAGTGGCGTTTTACAACTGCCCAACGGACAGGAGTTTGCACCCATCACTTGCGATCGTCAAATGGACACCATATCGATCCGTGATATTGCTAAAGCCTATGGCTTTCACCACCTCGGGCGATTTTCTCAGCAGTTTTCCCGACAGTTTGGAATGTTACCCCATGAGCTGCGATCGTCACGGGATCGCCAGGACATGCAACCGGTAGAGCTTGAATAATACGGATAATCGCCACAGTTCGGCGGTCTAGCTTGTGCGGGTTTGATCTGGATGATCACCTTGAGTTGTCTGAGGTCTGGCGATCGTGAGATTGAGACGGGAGGGGACGAGCGTTACGGCAAACGAGTGCTGTGTTGCCCATCACACACGACCTCGATCCCGAATTTTATTGGATTTTCTTTAGCTTTGTCACAAATAATCACGAAAAACTTGCACAAATCGGATATTGAGTGGGTTTCTTGCCTCTGTTAATTCCGTTACGATCGGATTAGTCAACCGATGCCATAAGCGTGGGTAAAATGCTTATTTTGAAACGCTTAAGTTGTTTTAGTCACTAACAGCGTTTAACCGATCATGAAATAGCAAAAAATGCTTTGAAATGACGTAATCAGCCGATGTTTTAAACTTTCGTACCTCAAAAAAACTGTGGTGAATGAGCCGAGTTTGAGCAAACGATTGAGTCTGAAAACAGACCACTACGATCGGCATCATTAGAAAAATCGTAGCCGTGGTCAACGTCAGAATTAACAGCATACCCAGGGACATTAGTAGGGATTAACAGGGACTACCATGACAACGACACAAACTAACTCCAGTACGATCGGCTCGCCCACAACGACACTGCTGTTTATTGATAGTCGCCTGCAAATCGATCATCGTAATGCTCTACCGGGGACAGAAATTATTGCGATCGATCCCGATGTCAACGGCATTGATCTCATTTCCGCGACCCTCGCTCAGTATTCCTCGCTGCAAAGCATCCAACTGCTCGGACATGGGGATGAAGGCCGCTTATCCCTCGGCAATGTTGAGTTAAATTCCCAAACGCTGGTTGAGTATGCCGAGCCGATCCAAGCTTGGAAAGCCAGCCTGACGGACGACGCCGATATTTTGCTGTTTAACTGCAATGTCGCGGCGGGTGAGCTGGGTCAAACCTTTATCCAGCGGTTACACGAGCTGACCGATGCGGATATTGCGGCTTCGACGGATTTGACGGGTCAGGCGACGGCGGGGGGTGATTGGGAGTTGGAATATCAGACGGGGGCGATCGAGGCTCAACCGGCTCTCAGTCTCGAAACCCTAGCGACCTACGATGGTGTCCTGATTGACGTTAGTAC
>RDYZ01000273.1 GCA_004293855.1 Oscillatoriales cyanobacterium
CTCGTAAACTAGATGGTGGAGTCCTCGCGGGCCGGTGGTACCGATGTACATCCCCGGTCGTTTGCGGACTGCTTCGAGACCTTCGAGAACTTGAATCTGGTCGGCGCTGTAGCTGCTGGTCATACAAAAATAGCTCCAATAATGAGGCCTAAAGCCCCAAAAGCTTCTAAAATGGGAAAACTCCTAAAATTATAGCACAAAACCGTTAAGGGCGATGCTAGGGCTTTCTGAAGGGAAATTTATCGGGGGGACGTACCCGGCATAGTAGTTTTACTTGGGGAGCTATTGACATTTGGTTGCGGGGCTGTTAGCCGGAAGGTTGAGAAGCGCGATCGCCCGCGGCAGTCTACTGCAAGTCATTAATATTTTTGTAATTCTTGCTTTCGGCGCAATGCCCGCGCTTTGAGTGTTTCTGCTTCTGCGTCGCGGGCCTCGATCGCCTGTTGCGCGATCGCCCCTGCAACTTCCCGGCGGGCGGTCAAATATTCCATCAACTCTTTTTCCACCAAAGATTTAACGATTTCTTGTACTTCCGGGTTGACCAGCCGAGTTTTTGTTGGGCCTTCAAACTCCGGATTCGGTAGTTTAACGGCAATGACTGCGGTGAAGCCACACTCTAAAACCTCATTCCCCATTAAAACTGGGTCTGTATTTTTGAGTTTGCCCTGTTGGCGGCCGATCGCACTCACCACCCGCCTCACTGCCAATTGAAAGGCGTTAAGATAAGTGCCGCCATCGATATTCCGGACGCAGTTGGCAAAACCTAACAGTCGGCTGTAAGAATTATCTTGATTCAGAAAGTGCCACTGACAGGCTATTTCTACTTGTACGCCATCTCGATCGCCCTGAATGTAAATGATATCTTCGTGCAGCGGTTCCACATTGGAGTTCAGGTAAGCGACATATTCCCGGATGCCACCAGGGAAGCAGTAGGTTTCGATGCAGGGAGAACTGCTGCCGAGTATTTGCAAGCGGTTGTCAGTCAAAATTATTTTCAAACCGGGATTGAGGTAAGCAAGCTGTCGCAGGTGAAGGGCAAAAGTGTCGCGATCGAACTGGATGCCATTCTTGAAAATCTCCGCATCTGGTTTGAAACAAATCGACGTACCCGTAGGGTTTTCGGGACTCGGTTTAGCTGTCAGCGACGTAACCGCGATGCCTTTCTCAAAACGCTGGCTGTAAATTTGCTCCTGGCGCCGAACAGTCACCTGCAACCATTCAGACAAAGCATTGACAACTGCTAGCCCAACTCCGTGGATACCTCCAGAAACCTTGTAGCCGTCGCTGCTTCTGCCAACAAAGCAGAGAACGGTCAAAACTGCTTCCAGGAATGATGTACCAGTTTTGGGATGAATCTTGGTGGGAATTCCCCGGCCGTTGTCTGTAACAGTAACGGAACCGTCAGCGTTGAGGTCAACTTCGATGCGAGTGCAGTAACCTGCCAGCGCTTCGTCGATCGCATTATCCACAATCTCGTAAACTAGATGGTGCAATCCTCGCGGGCTAGTGCTACCGATGTACATCCGCGGTCGTTTGCGGACTGCTTCGAGACCTTGGAGAACTTGAATTTGGTCGGCGCTGTAGGTGTTAGTCATGCCACAATAGCTCCAATAATGAGGCTGAAGACCCCAAAACTTAATAAAATGCAAAAACTCCTAAAATTATAGTACAAAACCGTTAAGGGCGATGCTAGGGCTTTCTGAATGGAAATTTATCGGGGGGACGGAGGGGAATAGTTTTGAGATTGCTTCGCGATTTCCCAGGCCCAGGGCGGTGAATGAGTGGAGCCAGAGAAGGGAAAGTAGGGATGAAGAGAGTCTGGGAGAGGATTTTAGGGTTTTTCTTGGGAAATGCAATATGTTTTTTAAGTGTGCGACGGCTTATGTTTAGATTGATTACAATTTGCGGGGCGACGGCGACGGGGAAGTCTGGAGTGGCTGTGGAAGTGGCCGATCGACTGAAATCTTCGATCTTGAGCGCAGACTCCCGTCAAGTGTACCGCGAATTTGACATCGGAACGGCAAAACCGACAAAGAGCGATCGCGCTTCTGTACCGCATCACTTAATTGACATTTGCGAGCCGACAGAAACTCTAACACTCGCAGAATACCAGCAGCAAGCTCAAAAAATAATTGCTGATGTCGATTTTCCCGTTTCTCCTCCGCTGTTGTTGGTGGGAGGGACAGGCTTATATATCAAATCGATTGTCAAGGGTTTGAAAATTCCGAGGGTGGCGCCCATGCCCGAATTGCGATCGCAACTTGCGGATCTGGGGCAATCTCAATGTTATGCGATGTTGCAGCAGGTCGATCGTCCGGCCGCCGAGAAAATTCACCTCAACGATTCATTCAGAACCTTACGGGCACTGGAAGTATTTTATGTCACCGGGCGCTCTATTTCCCAACAGCAAGGCGAAAATCCTCCCAATTATCCGATTCTACAGATTGGGTTGGACTGCGAGATGGATGTTTTGGGCGATCGCATCCAACAGCGCACCGAACAAATGTTAGAACGCGGTTGGCTGGCTGAAGTAGAATATTTGTGCAAAAAATACGGCTGCGACTTACCATTGTTGAACACCCTGGGATATCAGGAAATCAAACGATATTTAGCTGGCGACATTACGCTTGAGGAAGCTAAAGAATTAACAATTTTGCACACGAGGCAATTTGCCAAGAGACAGCGGACATGGTTTAGAGCATATCCTGAAATTGAATGGTTTGATGTTAGCGTACCTGATTTACTGGAACGAGTTTGGCAAAGAATACAAAATTTTCTGGTCAAAGGTTCGTAGTGAGGACTTTAGTCCGCAGAAAAGAAAGGACTGAATTCCGAACGATCGAACCTAATAACAAAGGTTCGTAGTGAGGACTTTAGTCCGCAGAAAAGAAAGGACTGAATTCCGAACGATCAAACCTAATAAGTTTCAATTAAAGAAACTATTTGAATATAATCAAAATCATTTGCCAAAAAAGCTAAAGCCTCAGCCACAGATTCATCAAGCTTGCGGATTTGCTCTATGCAACTATCAACTTTAGCCATATCACTGAGGCTGGAAGCTGCCAATAAATCAGCCAACAATTCAGCAGGCAAATTCGCCAAAGCTGACCGACTCAAAGCAGCTTGGATATCCAGTTTCGTCAAATCCTTGTTGCTAGCAGGTTCCTCATAGATAAAATTCACCCCAATATGTTTTTGAAGCGCATCAAATATATCTGCTTCCCGGAACGGTTTGCGGATAAAATCATCGCATCCTGCCGAAGAAACAACCGCTCTTTCTTCTTCTAAAACACTAGCAGTTACAGCAATAATTGCAGTAGCTTGACCTTTAAGAGTACCTTTGATTTGTTTTGTAGCTTCGTACCCGTCCATCACGGGCATTCTCATATCCATTAAAATTAAATGCGGTTCCCAATCATTCCAAATCTCAACAGCTTCTTGGCCGTTACAAGCTTCTTTTAGTTCAAAACCGAGGGGAGAAAGCAGTTTGAGTAGCAGCAAATTATTGCTGGGTTTGTCATCAACAATCAAAATGCGATACCTAGGTTGATTCGGTGCGAGGCAAATCACTTGTAGCGCCGTCTTTTTGCCTTCTATTTCCCTGGGATCGATCGCACTAATTTTAGTATCGAATACAAAAGTTGTTCCCACTCCCAATTCTGAATAGACACTCATCTTGCCACCCATTAACTCTACAAAATTGCGGCTGATTGGCAGTCCCAAACCAGTTCCTTCTTGGGAGTTTTTACCAGTTTGGGTTTGCACAAAAGCTTCAAAAAGACTATCTAATTCATCGGCGGCGACACCTGGCCCAGTGTCGGAGATTGCAAAAATCAGGAAGTACGAAGATCCAGAATCTAAATCGTTAGGATTTTGTAGTGGGCTAATTTTACTACATTTTTCAAGACTCTGATTTGCTGGAATATTTGAATTTTCGCTATTCTCCACAATATTAACAGTTTTAGCGGGCTTTAGACTGCTTGCTTCTGGTTTGAGATTAACTTTTACTGCAACTCCTCCTTCTTGAGTAAATTTGAGAGCGTTACCGATCAAATTTATTAAAACTTGTCGCAATTTGACTTCATCTGTGCGCACGTATCTGGGAACATCAGGGCTGTATTTTACTACTAATTGCAATTGTTTGTCGTCAGATTTGATATGGAACATATCTTCTAGATCGTCCATAAATTGATACAAATCAAAATTTTTATAGTTGAGAATAGTCCGACCAGCTTCAATCTTTGATAAATCTAAAACCTGGTTGATTAAAGTTAGTAAATGGTCGCCGCTGCGAGTAATAATTGCGACATTATCTTGATGCTCTTTGGGTAGATTTTGGCTGCGGAGCATGATTTGAGAAAAGCCGAGGATGGCGTTGAGGGGAGAGCGCAATTCGTGGCTCATGTTGGCTAAAAAACTGCTCTTCGCTTCGTTGGCTACTTCGGCTTTTTTCTTGGCAAGAGCGAGCTCCGATGTGCGTTCTTCTACTTTTGTTTCTAAGGTGCGGTTGGAATCTGCTAGATTAGTATAAAGTCTGGCATTTTCAATGGAGATGGCTGCCGAAGCCGATAAGACTTTCAGCAGTTCTAATCTGTCTGATGTAAATGCTCCAGCAATCAGGTTGTTTTCTAAGTAAATTATGCCGATAAGTTGACCTTGCTTCAGGAGTGGCGCGCACAATATTGATTTGTTTTGATGCTGTTTGATATAGGGGTCGCTGTTAAAATTTTTGCTGGCAAATGCTTGGCTTAAAACTACTGTCTCTCCTGTACGGGCAACATAATTAACAATCGATACTGGTAGGTTATTATCTATAGAAATTGACTGCAATACCGCAATACTCTCCGAATCGATCGCACCCGCAGCTTCGATTAGCAATTCCCCGGAATTGTTGTTGGCAGAATCTGAGGGGGAATGGAAAATTAAATAGCCTCGTTGTGCTCCGGCATTTTCAATGAGTATTTTCATCAAAGAAGCTATCCAAGAGTATTTCACCAGAAATGGCTTGGCTGGCTTTCACTACCGCAGCCAAATCTAAAGCTGAACTTCCTAAGCCAGGGGTGTTTAATTGGCTGGCTATAGTTACTGTACTGGCATCATGAAATTGAGTTTCTGATGTGGATTTTATTAATAATTTTGGGTGAGTTGCTTCTAACTTTTCTTGTTTGCGTTTGGCGCCCCAAATTAGATAGTTGTAGTGCGCTTTTTTTAGGTAAATTTCGGCAAATTCTGCTTTACCTTTGCTCAGCCAGAAATTGGCTGCTAATTCTGCGGCTAATGCTTCATTTTGGATAAAATAGCCGTCTCTGGCTGAAGTAATCGATCGATCGTACAAATCGATCGCCTCCATCTCCTTACCCACAATCCGCGCCATCTCCCCAGCTACCAATAAGTATTTATGCTCAAAGGTCTCGGGACAGCTATCAGCCCAGATTTTCATCTGTTTTTGGTTGGCTTTGAGCTTTCTCAGATATTTTTGGCGATCGCCCTTGGAAGCTTGCGGGT
>RDYZ01000274.1 GCA_004293855.1 Oscillatoriales cyanobacterium
AGAGGGACTTTGATCCTTAAAATCTGGCTCCTCTTCTCCCATTTTGGGAGAAGGGGCTGGGGGATGAGGGCATTCATTGGGAGTATGCGTTTGCCCTGCCTTGAAGCTCTGGTTACGTCTCAGCCCTTAACTTTCCTGCAACGGTAAAAGCTGCCCGCATAAGGCATGGAAATCACGGGCAAATTTAGCCGGGTTCCAAAGCGGTGCAAGGCTTTCCGGGCGTTTGCCGCGTTCGAGTTGCGATCGCATCTTCTGACGCTCATTCGCATCAAGGCCAAATTTAACCGCACAGTCGATATAGGTCGGCACAGTCGATATAGGTCGGCCAATCGAAGGTAATACCCATATCCGATCCCGCTGCCTTGATCAGCGAATACGCCTGACGACCAAAGGACTGATCGGCCACCTTCGCCACCACCGGCATATCAAACCACAACGCTTCCACCACGTGGGTTGCGCCACTATAGGGATAGGAATCGATCAACACATCGGCGAATTGGTAGATCAGCCGGTGTTCTTCTTCCGTTGCCGTGCGTGGTAGGACGTGAATGCGGTTAATGCGTACGCCTTGCTTCGTACATTCCGCTTGATATTCCTGTTTGATGGCATCGAGATCGCCGACCCGCCCTTTATAGAGCAAGAGGCTATCGGGAACCCGCTTCAGGATTTCGATCTGCGCGGAAACCATCTCCGGGCAGAATTTGTTACCGGTGGCGACGCAGAGATAGGCCACTTGGTTGGAGGCGATGCGCATGGATTTGCGAATCGTTTCGCGATCCTTGGTGGTGTCGATCGGCAAGCCCTTGATTGCGGCAAACGAGTCCGGTAGCCGCACCACTTGTTCGATGTAATGCTCATCGACACCATCGGGGTGGGTGTAGCGATCGCCGAAATAGTAGTGTTTGGGATTGAGGTACGGTGCATCGAAGCCCAGCCAGGTGAGGCAGAGCGGCGCGGGGTGGCGGTGCAGGATTTCCAGGTGGGGCATCACCGTCACCGAGTCCATATCGACCAGCACATCGAGTTTATCCTGAGCGATTTCCTTGAGGTAATCCGCTGTCCTCAGGGTTTTTTCGGGGTGAACGAAGCGTTCCGCCGCCGCGTCAAAGCGTTCGGTGAGGTGGTCGCGGTTCATGTCGCCGGTAACGTAGAGAAAGATGTGGGGCGTAATTTTCACCAGTTCCTCAATCACGTCCACACTGAGCCAGCCGACGGAGTGACGCCGGAAGTGTTTGGAGACAAAGCCGATGCGTAAGGGACGGTTGGGGGTGGTGTCGCGGGGGAAATCGATCGCGTAGTGATCTTCTGCCAAGGCTTTGGCATCGAGATAGCGTAGATAACTCTCGGCCATTTTTTTGACCAGACGACTATTGGCCGGGACGTCATCGCGAATGTGCGGCAGATCGAACATTAGGTGGAGGTAGAGCCGCATCCCGATGTTCATATCGGCCCGATCGAGCAGCTCCAAGAGACGCGGTTCGATCGTCTTGAGCATTTCGATCGCCACATGACTAACGCCCGAATTGACGTGGGATTTCATCACCATCAGCGCCGCCATGACCTGCTCGTCATCCTTGACACTGTCGTAATACTTCAGGGCTGCGGCCCGTGATTGGGGCAAGCTGTTGGTGGTGTTGAAAATTTCGCACAGTGACCAGTGTGCGGCGGCCAAGTCCGGCTTCAGTTCGATCGCCTTGTTTAGTCCTAATACCGCCTCTTGCTTTTTATCCACCGCTAAAAACTTCAGCGCGATTTTGCGATAGTTCTCGCCGCAGTCTTTGCCACCATAGTGGGGGTCAAGATTGAGTGCCTTACGCCAACAGGCGATCGTCTCCTCGGTTTTGCCCATGCGCTCATAGGTCTCGCCGAAATGCCAATGCATCGCCGCGTTATTGCCATCGATCGCGATCGCCTTCTGGAACATTTCGACCGCTTGGTCATACTGCTGCTGATCCGACAGCACCCGCGCCCACTGCTCTAGGGTTCGCGCATCATTGGCATTGATCGAAGCCGCGCGTTGGTAAGCATTGGCTGCCCCTGCTAGGTTTTTCTGACCGAAGAGGGCATCACCCAGGAGACGATACCCATCAGCGTGTGCAGGTTGAGATTGAATCGCCTGGTGGATGGATTCCAACGCCCGATCGTAGTTGTATTCCTCCAGGTAAATTTCAGCGATCGTGCGATGCACCTCGGCATAGGTCGGGACGAGTTCGAGGGCGCGATCGTAGTGCCGCAGCGCGGCCTTGACCTTACCCGTATGCTTACGAATGAAATTGCCCGCTTGGTATTCCAGCTCGGCAACCTGCGAATAATTCTCCAGCGCGTAATGTACCCGCATGACGTCATCAAAGTAATCGCTCACATCCGCCATGATTTGATTAAAATCACGCTGAATGGCGCTGTTGTCCGGCTCCAATTCCAATGCCTTCGTGAGCGATTTCAGGGCATCACTGGGGAGCGCGTGCATTCGATAGGCCATGCCCAGCGCTCGAAAATACTCCGCGACATCGGACTTGATCTCGACTGCTTTTTGGAAATTGATCAGAGCCTCGTAACTTTCATCCTGGGCATAACAGATCTGTCCCAGGGCATACCGAACTTCCGCCACCTGCGGCGCTTTTTCGATCAGCTTTTGGTAGATAAATTGGGCAAGACGCCGATCGTCCCGTTGTTCCCAGGCTTGACCCTCCGCCCAGAGTGTTCGCTGTAATGTCAAGGCATCACGAGCAAAGAGGACATCAACACAGGTGTCAAACTGTTGACGTGGAGCAATCAAATAAAAATTTAAGTGCAGCGCCTTATGTAAAAGCTGAAGCGCTTTGACGGTGTTGCCTTTGGCGTGATAGGCCAGGGCGAGATTGTGATAGAACGTTGCATTTTGATCGTTAAAGCCGATCGCCTTTTCGATCAGCTCGATCGCCTGATCATGCTGGCCGCGATTTTGAGCGATCAACCCCAAACCATGCCAACCGTCCGCACTCTGAGCGTTAAATTCAATCTCCTTCCGATAAAGCTGTTCGGCGGCATTTTCCAAACCCGCCCGGTGGTACATGTGCGCCATCCCTTCCAGAAACGCGATCGCCTCGGGTCGATCGATCGCCAGCCACTCATCCCAAGCACGGCTCAGATTTTTCTGAATTCCCGAATGCTTCGGATCAAGTTCTAGGGCGGCGCGATACTGCCAGCAGGCTTGATCGAGCTTGCCCTGGGCGCGATAGGTCAAACCCAAGGTGTTGCGATAGATGGGATCACGATCGCTCAGATAGACCGCACGCCCTAGCAACGGGATTGCCTGCTCGTAGTCGCCGGACTGGTAATGCACCGCCCCTAGGCCATGTAAGGCAGCGGCATCATCGGGATTGTGATCGAGAACAGCTTGGTAGAGGTCACGAGCGCGATCGAGATCGCCGGACTGGTGGTGTTCGATCGCGGTGTCGAGGGTCGCGGCAGAGGTCATCGCTTATCGTCGGGAGGGTAAGGGGAGGCAAAAAAACAAGTGGAGCAGGTCGTGGTCAATGCCACCACTCTGCCAGTGGAGCGTGTCGGGTGGGCATCGCCCCGCAATTACTGAATCTAGACAATCTAGGCGATCGCAAAACCCGTGCGTTTCGCCGGATGCATCACATGCTCATCCGGTGGCAATTGACCATTCGCGACATTTTCCAGCAACTTGATATGTTTCGGTAACAGCACTTCGAGCGAATATTCCTCCAGTACCGTTTTGCGAGCATTGGCACGAATGCGCTGCATGTCGTCTGGATGATCGAGAACATAGGACACACGATCGGCAATTTCCTTCGGTGAGAAGAAATCCACCAGGAAGCCATTTTCACCATCCTTAATCACCTCCTCCACCGGTGGCGTCGCCGACCCCACCACCACGCAGCCCGTCGCCATCGCCTCGATCGACGACCAGGACAGCACAAATGGCCGCGTCAGATAAATATGCGCCGAAGATGCTTGAATCACCTGCAAATATTCGTGATAGGGCAGTGTGCCAACAAAGTGAACCCGCGACAGGTCGAGCGGCACTTTTTCCAGCATGTGCTCCTTGTAGCTCTTGCCGTCGGGTAAGGATTTGCCGTAGCAGACCCGCTCGGAAGCGACGATCACCACGTGAGCATTCGGGCGTTTTTCTTGCAGATAGGCGATCGACTCGATGAACTCGGGGAAGCC
Source organism: Oscillatoriales cyanobacterium (assembly GCA_004293855.1). Lineage (GTDB taxonomy): Bacteria > Cyanobacteriota > Cyanobacteriia > Cyanobacteriales > Geitlerinemataceae > RDYZ01. The sequence goes on from RDYZ01000274.1 coordinate 4,177, forward strand.
GCGATAGGGTTCCATGCCGCGCCCAACGTAGGTAACGATTTCATCCACGTGGGACAAATCCAGGTTGGGAAGTTTTAACTTGGCGCCCGGTTTCGGTTTGAAAAATTCCGTATCGACGCCGTCATGCATGGCCGAAATTTTGCTTTGGAATTCCGGGGGAAACTGCGATCGTTGCCACTGGGTCGGCGACAGTCCCCAATCGCAGTTCGCCAGATCCAGCAAAATCGGTGCATTTTTCGTCCGAATGCGAGCGTAATCATCCGGCTCAAGGGGATCTGCCGGGTCAAAATCCGCATCACTGCCGCGTGCGTGATAAAACCACTCGAAATAGCACATCAGCGGCGAGTCGGGATACACATCCTTCGTATACAGCGTCGGCCCCCAACCCGAATGACCGTAAATCACATCCGGCGTGAAACCGCTCGCCTTCAGCTTTTCCAACGTCCGAAATACCGCCTGACCGTGCAGCACCGCCGATTCGAGCGCTCGGACGTAGTGATGGGTTTCCGGTCGCGGATCGCGGCTGGGGGTGAATAATGCCTTTTTAACGCCCGCAATCTTCCATTCGGGGCGCTCGTTCTTCGTGCAAAACACGACTTCGTTCTCGGGGTCTTTCCCCAGGAGGCCAATCACATGCCGAAACTGGGCGGGGAAGTTCGGATGTAGGACGAGAATTCGCATTTTGGTTGAAATCGAGATGATGGGGAACGGCGAGGTCGCGCGACGATCGGGGATGAGTCGTAAATTGATGAACCGGTTACGACAAATCTGGCTCTAAGTTTGCCATCCTGGGGCATTCCGGACAAGCAAACTGGAGATGAGAAATCCGGTGAGAAATCGAAGTTTTGGAGAAAATCCGATTGCTTGAAGGTGTCGCGGGTTAGGTCGGCCAGCCAAAATCTAGCCCGAGATGGGCAAACAGAGCCCGATTATGGGGGCGAAAGTGATCGATCAGGTGCGTTTTGAGTGACGGATCGATCGCCGAATCGTTCCCGCTGCCGGAGTTATGGCAGGGATAGTC
>RDYZ01000467.1 GCA_004293855.1 Oscillatoriales cyanobacterium
CGGCTTGTTCTGCAATATACATTTCCCGTTTAATACTGCCGCCTAAGACAAACCAAGCATCCACTGGCTGCCGCGATGCTGTGATGAGGGATACCGTCCGCCAAATCCCCACGATAATAATCAGGCTAGCCAAGACGAGCCCCAAGCGTTGCCGGAGTCGCCGTCGCCAAAACGGTAACCTGGGTGCGGTGTGTGGTCGTGCATCCGTTGGGAGGAATCGGTTTGGATCTCCTGTCATCTTCAGCCTTCAACCGGTGAGTCTGCGTGAGTCTTCGTTAAGCTGCAATTATCACGTGATCCCACCCTGTTTCCGGAAGCTTATGGGTGAACGCTCATAAACCGGGGGGTGGTGCAAAGCCGATCGAGCCATCCTCCAGGGTGACTTCCCGCGCTCCGAGCGATCGCAACTCGGTCGCGGCACGATCGCGCACGACGGCATCGACCGCATTGGTATACACATCACTCCAACCAATGTATTGGGCTTGCAAACTATCTGGATTGGCTTGGAGGTAGGCGATCGTTTGCTCCAGGCCGGGGCGATAGTCTGCGAACGGGGTTCCTTCAACCCAGTCAGCAGTTTTTTGGTAGGCAGCGATCGCGCCGGGAACATCACCACGCAAGAGGAATAAATCCAGGGCCTTAAACTTCGGCACAATAAACGCATTGGGATGGATTTGAGGTGAGAGAGCCGCCAAACCGCGATCGAAGAGGGTGATGGCACGTTCGGGCTGACCTTGGTAGTAGGACACACCGGGCGAGACAAACAGATAAGCAAATAAGAAACGAGGGTCGAGCTCTATGACCCGATCGAGATAGTCTGCGGCTAAGTCATAGCCTGCAACAGCACGGGCCTCATCATCACCGAAATATTGCAGATACGATAAAAACGTCCAATCCGCCACCAGCGCTTCAAAGCCTAGGGTGGGGGAGGTGCGAAGAGCGGTCAGTTGTGTGGCTTCGGTTTGAGCCGCAAGTTCATAGTTGGGCGTTTGGTCGAGCCGATCGAGCTGCTGAATCTGCAACCCCAGAACGCTACCGCAGGCCGCAAGGCCCAGGATGAGATTGGTGACAGTGCGATAGCCAGGAAGTGCGTAGGCCATACCGATGTATCCAGAACGGTTGATGATGTGAGGGTGAGGACAAACTAGGGATGATCGTGCGGTTCACAACGATCGCGGCCATCGTCCGCAAGCCACAGGAGAATAACCCAGGCATTGCACCGGCTGGACGCCCTGGCCGGA
>RDYZ01000275.1 GCA_004293855.1 Oscillatoriales cyanobacterium
TTACGCCACCTGGCGACGCCAAAACGAGCCCACCGTTGCGGATTTTGCCCGCATGACACGCGACTGGCAACAGTTCCGTTATCAGCCGACCATTAGCCTGGTCGTACCGGTGTATAACCCCGATCGCGCTTTTCTTGAAGCGATGATCGACTCCGTACTTGCACAGCTTTACCCCCACTGGGAACTGTGCCTTGCCGATGATCACTCCAGTCAAGCCCACGTGCGCGACGTGTTGGAACACTATCAAACACTCGACACCCGCATTAAGGTGATCGTTGGAACACTATCAAACACTCGACACCCGCATTAAGGTGATCTTTCGTGAGGAAAACGGTCATATTTCCCGCGCCTCCAATTCTGCGCTAGAACTCGCCACCGGTGATTTTGTCGCCCTGCTGGATCATGACGACGCGATCGCACCCCACGCACTTTATGAGGTGGTGTCATATCTGAACGCGAATCCCGCCACCGACATGATCTACACCGACGAGGACAAAATCGACGCGGGCGATCGCCGCTTCGATCCCTTCTTTAAACCCGATTGGTGTCCCGACTCGTTTCTATCGCGGATGTACACCTGTCATCTAGGCGTGTATCGACGGGCGATCGTCGAACAAATCGGTGGCTTTCGCGTGGGCTTTGAGGGGGCGCAGGACTACGATTTCGTCCTACGGTTTACGGAACAGATCGCCCAAACCGACCGAATCGGCCACATTCCCAAAATCCTCTACCACTGGCGATCGCACGCCCAGTCCACCGCCCAATCCCTCGATAGCAAAGACTACGCCACCGACGCCGCCCACCGCGCGATCGCCGAAGCCCTCGATCGCCGCCACGAACCTGGCCAAGTTCTGCCCAGCGGTTCCGGCCACTGGATCGTCCGCTACGAAATCCTCAAGCCCGGTCGCGTCACCATCATCATCCCCACCCGCGATCTGGCCGATGTGCTCGACACCTGCCTACGCTCAATCTTTACCCTCACCACCTACGACAACTATGAAGTGTTGATTGTGGACAATGGCAGTGTCGAAGCCAAAACCCGCGAGCTGTTCGATCACTGGTCAAGCAAAGAACCCGATCGGTTTCGCGTCCTCGCCTACGATGCACCGTTTAACTACTCCAAAATCAACAACTTCGCCGTTGAACATAGCCGCAGCCCCTATCTGTTATTCCTCAACAATGACACCGAAGTCATCGACGGTGACTGGATGACGGCGATGCTCGAACAGGCTCAACGCGAGTCGATCGGTGCGGTCGGTGTCACACTGCTCTACCCCGATGACACCATTCAACATGCCGGTGTCGTCCTCGGTATCGGTGGTGTCGCCGGACACAGCCACAAGACATTCCCCCACGGCTCCGGCGGCTATGTTGCCCAGCTTAAGACGATCAATAACTACTCCGCCGTCACGGCTGCCTGTTTGATGTGTCGGCGCGAGGCATTCGAGGCGATCGGCGGATTTGAACCCCGCTTACAAATCGCGTTTAATGACGTGGATTTTTGCCTTAAACTAATCGAGCAAGGTTACCGTAACGTGCATCTTCCCCATGTGGTGTTGTATCACTACGAGTCGAAAAGTCGCGGTTTAGAGGACACGATCGAGAAGCAACTGCGGTTTAAAGGCGAGGTCGATTACATGCGCGATCGGTGGGGTGAAATCCTCGATCATGATCCCTGTTATAGTCAAAATCTAACCCGAGTGACAGAAGATTGGGCCTTGGGTGTGGAGACAAACTAAACCGAAGCGAATACCCATGACCGAAACTAGAGCAACTCAGACAATACCCTGACACTGCTGTTGAGTCATGATCTTGAGTGATGGTTTGACGTGATGGTTTTGAGTGTTGTATAGCAAAAAAAGATTTGCTTAGTGCTCATCAGAAACTGCTCCTTATGTAGGCCAGATTTGGTATGACTCTAGAGAGTTTAGCTAACAGCCTAAATACAGTGATTAAGCTCAAAATCCCTCTTCACCCAGCTTAAGGATTTGATCCCGCTCTGTAAATAAATATTGAGTGACACCCTTAAGTTTTAAACGATTTTAAGCCTCACACTCTCAAAAAAATGAGTATATTAAACTTATATTGTGAGGCGATGGTCAGTGAATATTTTCAATATCTTTAATAGCTTGAAAATTGGTACACGCTTGAGCCTAGGCTTCGGTACGATTATTACAGTGCTGATGGGCGTGAATGGCTACTCGATCTTTAAGATGAACCAGCTAGCCTCCCTCACCTCACAATTGTATAACCATCCTTATCAGGTGAGTAATGCGGTCCTGAGTATCGAGATGAACATCGCTAAGATGCATCGATCGATGAAGGATGTAGTGCTAGCACGAGATAGTGCAGAACTTCAAGCGGCGATCGATGCGGTAAATCAGAACGAAACCCTCGTCTACGATAACTTTTCAATCGTTCTTTCACAGTATCTCGGTGACCTTTCGGATGTGCATACAGCTCAGAAAGAATTTCGAGATTGGAAGGTGATTCGCGATCGGGCTATTCAACGGATGCAAGCGGGTGATCGGGAAGGTGCTGCTGCAATTACCAAATTAGAAGGTGCACAATACGTTGCGGTAATGGTTGAGGATATTCAAGCCATACGAGATTTTGCGAATAACAAAGCGAAGAGTTTTATGCAAGATGCGGAGTTGGCTCGTCAGCAAGCATTACAATTTACCTTGCTTTTATCAGGATTTAGTATCCTGATCATTTCTATGTTGGCGATCGCCATGATTCGATCGATCACCATTCCCCTAAAAAATGCTGTGGAGGTGAATAACGCTCTAGCCCACGGTGATCTTGACCTTAAAATTGATGTCGATCGCGATGATGAAATTGGCGATTTGCTCAAATCTATCCTCAATACCGTGACGCAACTTCAGTACGTTGTCCGGCAAACCCAGATGATTTCAGAGGGAATTTTTGCGGGTAGTCAGACGATGAATAGTAGTGCGGCTCAGATGGCTCAGGGGGTTGTCTCCCAAGCCGCAGCGGTGGAAGAAGCACTGGTCTCCACCACATCGCTCAATCGGCTCACGGCCAGCAATGCCGCCCAAGCCCAGGATATTTGGGAGCTGGCAACACGAGTATCGGAGGATGCTGCCAGCAGTGAACTGGCGGTGGATAAGGCATTAGAGGCGCTGCGTGGCATTCTTAGTAAAATTCAAGTGGTGGAGAATATTGCCAATCAGACCAATGTGCTGTCGCTCAATGCGGGCATCGAGGCCGTGCGTGCGGGTGATGCGGGTGGAGGGTTTGCGGTGGTGGCGACGGAAATTCGTAAGTTGGCGGAGGATAGTCGTAAGGCCGCAAAGGAAATTAGCGTGTTAACCGGGTCGAGTTTGGCGGTGGCGAATGAGGCGGGAAAAAGTTTAAATACGCTGGTGACTAATATTAAGCAAACCGCGACTCTCATTGAGGGGATTCGTAAATCGAGTCAGGAACAAAATCAGGGTACGAGTCAAATTAATCAGGCGATTCAGCAACTCGAAGGGGTCGCGCGGGATAACTCAACGGTGGCGACGGATGTGGCGGAGGAGTCGCGCAATTTGGCTGGACAGGCGCAAATGCTGCGGGAGGCGATCGCCTTTTTCAAGCTGGATTAAGTGGGATCATAACGATCGCGGGCAGGCTCTCGAGATCGTTATGACCCTAGGGCTGACGCACGGGGGTTACGCCGATCGCCAACTCCACCCCCTCCACTTGCCGCAAGCGATCCAACACCGCCACCACCTGGCCGTGGGGGACACGCTCATCCGCTCGCAAAATCACCCGACGCGGTTCACGTTGAGCCACCGCAGCCGCTAACCCATCAAGCGCGATCGTCTCCCCATCAAGTTGTATCTCACCCGTCGCACCGATCGTCACCGTCCGATCCGGCAATGTCTGCGGATCAGCGCTGCTCGCACGCGGCAGTGCCACCGGTAAACCATCCATCCGCGAGAGCGTCGCACTCGCCACGATCGTTAACGCCAAAATTGAAAAAATCACATCGATCGCAGGCACTAGATCAATACGTAAATTTTGGTCATCATCGGCAGGAAGACGCATAGGGCAGTTGTGGGATGTGCTGGGATGGTCGCGGATTCACCGGGATCAGATCGATGCAATGCCTCGACTATAGATTAAGGACGGATGCGTTGTGCAGGCGAGAGCCTGCACCCGCTGAGCGGTGAACCTTACAGACCCTTGACGATCGTCATCGCTTCCGATACGTGCTTGTCGAACTCCAACATCGAATCGAAGATGTGACGCACTATCCCATCTTTGTCGATTACATAGGTCACACGCCCCGGCAACACCCACATCACCGCCGGAACGCCGTACAGTTTCCGCACCGTGTCGCCCGCATCACTCAGCAGCGTAAACGGCAAGCTGTACTTGGTGGCGAAGGTTTGGTGTGATCCCACCGAATCGCCACTGATGCCGATCACCTCAGCGCCCGCCTCTTGAAACACCTGATAGGAATCGCGAAACGCGCAGGATTCTGCGGTGCAGCCCGGTGTGTCATCTTTCGGGTAAAAGTAGAGCACGATCGATTTTTTGCCGAGAAAATCACTCAGGCTAACCGATGCGCCCGTTTGAGACTGGAGCGTAAAATCTGGAGCTTTGTCGCCGACTTTGATGGCCATGTTGATTCTGTCGTAACTTAATATTTCGTCATAATATACGACCGTACCCAGGACGATCGCCCGCCCGCCCAATTCAGCACCCAATCAAACGCCCACATCACACTTAATCCCCCCACCCTTCGCCATGCCGGACTATTACAACTCGCCCCAGTGGCAAAACTGCCTACGTCATCTTGGCTGGTGGCGTGGATCATTTACCAACCTGTCAACCGAAGGCGCGATCGTTGGCGATACCCCCACCCTGGTCACCCTCGACGGCGAGGACAATAACCGCAAAATTAAGCAAACCGTCCAGCGTTTCCCCACCGATGGCTCGCCGCCGCGCACGCTCAATCTGGAATACACCCACCTCAGTCGTGGCCTGATGTTTTTCGATAATGGCGCGTTTTCCCTGGGGTCGATGCAGTATGCGCCGTTTACTGAATTTGGTAGCGAGTTTGGGTTTATTGAGGGCGATCGACGCTTGCGGCTGGTGGAGTTGTTTGACCAACGCGGCCAGTTTTCGAGTGTGAGCCTGATTCGCGAACGGCGCGACGGGACGGAATCCGC
>RDYZ01000276.1 GCA_004293855.1 Oscillatoriales cyanobacterium
AGCCCGTGTTGCGAAAAATGCCGAATCCGGTTCGTCTCTCCGACGGTCGGCCTTCCCCCACTCAAAATTACGGTGGAAATAATAGTGAAATTGAGGACTTTTCCTGACTAAAATTAAAACGATTTGCGTACCGTGTAATCTGCTACCGAATCACGACGGATGTCTGAGCCTATTTCACCAGTAACCATACGCAATTCATCCGCTCGATCGAGGGTGAAGCCGGTAAAATAAGCGCATGAACTGCTAACGTTTAATAGCTCGCAACGGATTCAATGCGACCACAATCCATCTCATCCATTAAAAGTTCAAGCGCTTCATAGTCAACATCTGAAATGTAGCCCATACGAGTGAGTTCATTGTTGATTTTTTGCTCAATATCAGGCGTCAAACGCTTGCTATATAAGACCTGTTCAACAAGCAGTCGTAGGCGATGTGCTGCTGGAATCATGGTAAAAAGTCTGTCTTCTCCCCATTGTCGCGTAGTACCCCTCGGAACTTTGTGATCAAACTAACAGGGTTTAAGTGATAGAAGTCACAATCCCTACGCGAGCGACCCACGACGTATGACTTAAAACAGTGGTGATACTTCACACTTGGTAATCTGTAATACTAAGAAACCCGAGTATCTTTACGCAATCTTCATACAATCGGGACTTAAAAAAAGCTTTGGTAAATCTAGCATTATTACCCTAGGCGAATGGGGGAGATCCCGCTTATGTTTGAGGTATAGCCAATGCGTTCCAGTTTCCTTGAAGGAGTCAGCAATCGTGCAAACATCCACCATTTCCCCCTACGCTCTCATTCGTCTTGAAGGTCATCTTGATGCTTCTAACGCTGGCGAGCTGTCGAATCGACTCAAGTCTGTGGTTGAATCTGCCAATGCTGACACGATCGTCGTTGATATGAAAAAAGCAGAGTCGCTCGATAGTGCTGGTTTGATGGCGCTAGTGTCGGCACTCCGTTTGGCTCAGACCATTGGCCGTCAGTTTATCCTGTGTTCGGTTTCGCCAGCCATCCGGATTATTTTTGAGCTAACTCAGCTCGATCGTGTCTTTGATATGCGTGATGATGCGGCTACCTTCGTGATGGCTTAGGTTAATCGTTCAAGGTTCGGCTCTCGTTGTTGCTGGTTCAGCATGACAAGGTTCGGTCATGACTTCCTTACGAACATTTCTCCATGATGGGGATTAAACAGCCGATCGGCCCGATACAGGTTTAGATTGGGATTAGGTCTGTTGTGTATGTTGGCCGCAGATTAACGTTCTGTGGATCAGTCATTGTATTTTTAAGTCATTCAAGTATTTTTTAGAGTTAATACCGAAAAAAGCGGGTCAAGTTGACTCGCTTTTTTTATGGTCATGGCGGGTTTGGCTGGCGATCGGGGTGGATTGGGTAGATGGCTGAGGGGGATCAGTCCCTTTCCGGAATATTGTTGAGTGTCTGAGAATTGCATAGGCGTATTGGACGTGTCACAGTCGCAGCCAGGAAAAAAGATCTCCTCGTTCCCATGCTCTGCATCGTCGTCAAACCTCGTACCACTGGACGCTCTGCGTCTGGGTCTTACTCCGCCACGACAAAGTTGACTAGCTTTTGCGGAACGACGATCGTCTTGCGAATCTCCTTGCCCGCCACCTCCAGCGCCAGCCGATTTATCCGTACTCGCCAGAGCCAGCTACAGACTCACCATCCAATCTACGGTACAACCTCATCCCTCCCGATCGCAATCAAAACCTCAAGCACCCGCTCCGCCTGCCGTGGAGAACTCATCACCAAATACGGAAACAACTGAAACCGCCCCACCACCAACCGCACAAACAGATACACCTCACCATTCGTCACCAAACCCCACACCGACGGCTGCTGCTCCAAAAACAACTGCATATAAAACAAAAGCTGTGGTAACCCAACCCTGACATCAACCTCACTATTCTTCGTCTTGATCGCCAAAATACACAGCGGAACCCGATCGCCCCTCCGCTCCTGACACACCAACACATCCATCCGCCCACGAATCACCCGATCGCCATCCTCAACTTCCACATCCGCAACCTGCTCCTCTAGCGAAACCCGCAAATCCTCCCGCGACAAATATCCTGCCTCCACCAACAAGCGAGACAAAATCAAAACCTTGACCTCACCCTCACTCACCTTTCCCGCCGACAGATAGCGCTCCCAATCCGCCCGGATACTCGCCAAACGCACCTGTTCCGTGGGCGTTAGGTTTTGCAGTTCGAGAAATGTAGCAAAGTCTTCCTCGAATACAGATTCAAGCTTGAACTGTTCGCGCACCTCTTGCAAGGTCAGCGAACTCGCATTGATCACATGAATCACAAAGACCCCCAAACATCGCCATCTCTAGTGTAAAGCGTTGTTCGGAAGTCTTTTTATATTGGTTCTACCCCGCCACAACGAAGTTAACCAGCTTTTGTGGAACGACGATCGTCTTCTTGATCTCCTTACCCTCCAAGTGCTTCTGCGCCACCTCCGACGCCAACGCCAGCCGCTCCAACTCCGCCTTATCCGCAGTCGCTGGAGCTTGCAACTTACCCCGGAACTTACCATTCACCTGGATCACCAGCGTGATTTCATCCACCACCAACGCCGATTGATCGACGATCGGCCAGGACGCCAAATGCACCGACTCAGAGTTACCCAACTGCTGCCATAACTCATCGGCCAAATGGGGTGCAAACGGAGCCAGGAGTTTGACCAGGGTTTCGATTCCCTCACGGTAGACCGGCGACGTGATGCAATCGGCATCGGTGAGCGCATTACTCAGCTTCATCAGCTCTGAAATGGCGGTATTGAACTGATACTCACCTTGCATATCATCGGAGACCTCCGCGATCGCTGTATGCACCGCACGCCGCACATCCTTTTCCGCCTTGGACAGCTCGCCCGCCGTGATCGTCTCCGTACCGAGGAAACCCGTCACCAAACGCCAAACGCGACCGAGGAAACGATACTGTCCCTCCACATCCGAATCGTCCCATTCCAGATCCTTCTCTGGTGGTGCTTTGAACAGGACAAACATCCGCGCCGTATCTGCGCCGTATTTTTCCAAAACTTGCAACGGATCAACCCCGTTGAGTTTGGACTTGGACATTTTTTCGTAAAACACCTCCAACGCTTCGCCGGTTTCGGGATCGATCGGCTCGCTGAGGTCGGCAATCTCGGGGGCGGGGACGTACTTACCGGTGCGCGGGTTTTTGTAGGTTTTACCCTGCACCATGCCCTGGGTGAGCAGGCGCGTAAACGGTTCGTCAAATTTGAGACCGAGCCGATCGCGCAGCACCTTCGTAAAGAAGCGCGAATAGAGCAGGTGCAAAATCGCGTGTTCAATACCCCCGACGTATTGATCGACCGGCATCCAATCGTTAATGGTATCGAGGTCGAAAATCGCGTTTTCGTTGGTGGCGTCGGGGTAGCGCAGGAAATACCAGGACGAATCGATAAACGTGTCCATGGTGTCAGTTTCGCGTTTTGCCGGTTTGCCACATGTCGGACACGGCACATTCACCCAGCTTTCAAGCTGTGCTAACGGCGAACCTTTCCCGGAAAATTCCACATCCTCGGGCAACTCCACCGGCAACTGATCGGCGGGAACCGGAACCGCACCGCAGTCGCCGCAGTGAACGATCGGGATCGGCGCACCCCAGTAACGCTGACGCGAGATCAGCCAGTCACGCAGGCGGTACTGCACGCGAGCCTTGCCGTAGCCTTCATCTTCGGCGTAGTTAATAATCGCCTGTTTGGCTTTTTCGGAATTCATGCCGTTAAAGTTGGCCGAATTCACCAAAATTCCCGGCTCAGTAAAGGCTTCCGTTAACTCATGACCATCGATCGCCTCGTCTTCCACGATCACGACCTTAATTGGTAAGCCGTTCTCTTTGGCAAATTTAAAATCGCGCGTATCATGCGCCGGAACGCCCATCACCGCACCGGTTCCGTACTCATAAAGCACGTAATCGGCGATTAAAATTGGAATTTCTTCACCGTTGAACGAATTCATGGCCGTGCCACCGGTGGGGATGCCGCGCTTGGGCTTGTCCTCGGCGGTTCGATCGATCTCGCTTTGTTCGCCGACTTCGGCCACGAAGGTTTCGACCGCTTCGCGGCGATCGGCGGTGGTCACTTTCGCGGTGAGGGGATGTTCCGGAGCGAGGACAACGTAGGTGACGCCGTAGGCGGTGTCGGGGCGGGTGGTGAAAACGCCGATTTTCTCATCGGAGCCGACGATCGGAAATTCCAAATATGCACCGGTTGATCGGCCAATCCAGTTGGCCTGCATCAGTTTGACCCGCTCCGGCCACCCGTCCAACTGATTTAAATCATCGAGTAATTGATCGGCATAATCGGTGATTTTCAAAAACCACTGGCGCAACAATTTACGCTCAACTTTCGCGCCCGATCGCCAGGATTTCCCTTCACTATCAACTTGCTCATTTGCCAACACCGTTTGATCGATCGGGTCCCAATTCACCGCCGATTCTTTTTGGTAGGCCAAGCCCGCCTCAAAAAACTGCAAAAACGCCCACTGCGTCCACTTGTAATAGTCCGGCGAACAGGTCGCCACTTCTTTCTCCCAGTCAAAGCCAATCCCGAGGCGTTTCAACTGGTCGCGCATCTGGTCAATATTTTGATACGTCCACTTCGCCGGATGGATGCCCCGCGCGATCGCCGCATTTTCCGCCGGAAGTCCGAAGGCATCCCAGCCCATCGGATTGAGCACGCGATAGCCCTGCATCTTTTTCAGCCGTGCGATCGCATCGACGATCGTGTACACCCGCACGTGTCCCATGTGGAGATTGCCCGACGGGTAGGGAAACATCGACAGCGCGTAAAATTTCGGCTTGCTGGTATCCGTCGAGGTTTGGGCGAGTCCCTGGTTAACCCAGTCTTGTTGCCATTTGGCTTCGAGGTCGGCGGGGGTGTAACGGGCTTCCACGGGTTTGGCTCCTTCC
>RDYZ01000468.1 GCA_004293855.1 Oscillatoriales cyanobacterium
GGGCAAACGCATACTCCCAATGAATGCCCTCATCCCCCAGCCCCTTCTCCCAAAATGGGAGAAGAGGAGCCAGATTTTAAGGATCAAAGTCCCTCTCCCCAGCCTGGGAGAGGGATTTAGGGTGAGGGTCTGCCGAGTATGCGTTTGCCCTGTAACCTAGCTCACCCCATCTGCGCGACCAGCATGAACACACGACGGGTTGAGTGTGCAACGGATTCCCGCCTTGTCCGTGTGACCAGGACCCAAGTTGGTTGTGCCGTCTGGTTTCGATGTCAATCTGAAAATTCAACTATCAAGCGCCAATCATGAGTGAAACGCCTAAGAATCCCGCCGATCGTGCTGCCGATCGTCCCAGCGAAGCCTCAGAAGCACTGGAGCGCGAACGCAACCTACCGTTAACGGGCTGGCAGCAGGAAGTGGATCAGGGATTGCGGTATGGCCTAGAGGCAGCGGATAGCATCAAGGATCGGACGATTTCGACCTTTTCGCGGGGTGAACTGCCCCACTTTGCGGGCATTAATACATTCATGAAAGCGCCCTATCTGGAGGATGTGAACCGCGTTGGGGAATACGACGTGGCGATCGTGGGTGTGCCTCACGATAGCGGCACAACCTACCGGCCCGGTACACGCTTTGGCCCCCAGGGGATTCGCCGGATTAGTGCGCTCTATACGCCGTACAACTTCGAGATGGGAGTCGATCTACGGGAATCGATCAAGCTTTGTGATGTGGGGGATATTTTCACGATTCCCGCCAATAACGAAAAGTCGTTTGACCAGATTTCTAAAGGGGTGGCGCATATTTTTAAATCGGGTGCATTCCCAATTATTTTGGGTGGCGACCACTCGATCGGGTTCCCGACCCTGCGCGGTGTCTGCCGCCACCTCGGCGATAAAAAAGTCGGAATTATTCACTTCGATCGCCACGTAGATACCCAAGAAACCGACCTCGATGAGCGGATGCACACTTGCCCCTGGTTTCATGCCACCAACATGAAAAATGCCCCAGCGGAAAATCTGGTGCAGTTGGGCATCGGTGGCTGGCAAGTGCCGCGCCAGGGGGTCAAGGTGTGCCGCGAGCGCAAGACCAATATTTTGACCGTGACGGACATTACCGAAATGGGACTGGATGCGGCGGCGGATTTCGCCCTCGATCGTGCCCTCGATGGAACCGATTGTGTGTATATCAGCTTTGATATTGACTGCATCGATGCGGGCTTTGTCCCCGGTACGGGCTGGCC
>RDYZ01000469.1 GCA_004293855.1 Oscillatoriales cyanobacterium
TATATCTACAGTATCACCTAGCCCTTGTCGATTCATGCATTAATCCTAATTGTTTCTCAATAGATTCTTAATTTGTTTACTTCTTTTTTGCATAATTAGGTGATGCAGAGCAATGAAACGAAAACTAGGTCAAGACCTTTCCTCAAAGCTTTGGAATGCTGGTGTTAATCTTCTCAAAAAGCAGATTTCTAGCCAAATTCAAGATTGGTTATTTGAGCAGATGTTGGGTCACGATTCAGACCTACTGGCCTTAACTCAAAAAATTGATGAGATGAAAGGAGAAGAATTTGAAGAGTTGATCGCGACATGTTTTCGACGTATTGGGTATCACGTCGAAAATACGCCCCGCACGAATGATTTTGGTGCGGATTTGATTTTGGTCAAAAATAGGCAAAAAACCGTTGTTCAGGTCAAACGCTACAAGAAAAATGTCGGTAGCACCGCCGTACAAGAAGTCGTGGCCGCTTTACCCTACTACCGAGCAACTTTGGGCCTGGTGGTGACCAATAGCGCTTACACCGCTAGCGCCAAAAAACTCGCCCAAGCGAATAACATCACCCTCTGGGATCGATCGCACCTGTTTGACCTCATTCGCCAAGCGGCCCAACGAACCCCAGCGCCGTGAATTTCAAGCGTCATTGTCAGATAGTCATTGCCCACCGACTGGTATCAATCCTGTAAACTCGGGTCACACAACAAGCCATGACCGCCGATCGCCCATAACCCGATCACCCGTTCAGGCATCCACCCCACAACCCCCAGCGCGATCCGAACCCAAGCGATGAAAGCACTCATTCTGTCCGGAGGAAAAGGCACACGCCTGCGTCCCCTTACCTACACCGGCGCGAAACAACTCGTCCCCGTCGCCAATAAACCGATCCTGTGGTACGGCATCGAAGGCATCGTCGCCGCAGGCATCACCGATATCGGCATCGTCATCAGCCCCGAAACCGGCGATGAAGTCCGATCGCGCACGGGCAACGGTGACCAGTTCGGCGCGACCATTACCTATATTTGCCAAGACGAACCCCTCGGCCTCGCCCACGCCGTCAAAATTTCCCAGGACTTCCTCGGTGACTCGCCGTTTATCATGTTCCTCGGCGATAACCTGATCGAACATGAGCTGAAATCATTTCTTGATCGCTTCACCGAAAAACAACTCGACGCCCTGATCCTGCTGCGTCCCGTGGAAAATCCATCGGCCTTTGGTGTCGCGAAAGTGGATGATGACGGGCGCGT
>RDYZ01000277.1 GCA_004293855.1 Oscillatoriales cyanobacterium
AGGTACTTCTGGACGACATCCCAACCCGTATAGGTCACGATCACCAGGGCAATGCACAGCGCCACATCGATCGTGCGGTGAAGGGCTCGGGAATAGGGCCGTTCGGGTGAGATGCGTAGCCCTGTGATGGCCGCTGCGATCGTCAACCCCACCACGATCAAGCCTGCGGCGAAATGGGGTGACTGTACCAGCGAGCCAAAATGACCCAACGTACCCACCAAACCGATCGCCAACAAGAACAAGACAAGAAAGACAATGATCGCTCCCGTGGCTAGATGCACCACGCGCAACCCCTGCCCCACCTCTGGGTCGGTGACTTCACCCAGCTCCTGCGAGGGGTCGGACGAGACAACCCGCGCACGCCAACCCAGCCAGATACCAGAGAGGGCTAAAAGAATGTAGGCCACGATCGTAAAGCCCATTGACCAGGCTGCCGCTCGCCACAACCACAAAAAAGACGGGAGATCCAAGGAGAATACCGGAGAGTCTCCCTAGATCTTAAAACGAACACCGGGAATGTTCTGCAAACTAACGTTAAGAACAATCTGCAAATCGCAACGATTTTCCGCGTCCGATGCAACCCTACGTGGGCTGTGCCTGCGAAGCTAGGGCCGGTTCACGATCGGCCGGTTTTGCTGCTGCCCGTGCATGATCCTCCGGAATTCCATCCGTAGGGCCACAGGTCGCCGCCGAATTCGTCTCCTCTAAGGCATCAATCCGCAAACGCTCACAGGGAATTGTATCGGAGAGAATTGCACTCGCCATCATCCCACTATGAATTTCAATCTGTGCCGACGGTGGTGCTTCAAACATCAGTCGCTGACCGGGAAAAACCACACGTTCAAAGTACCAATTGGGAATATTTGTAATTCGCGATACTTGAATCTGGCTTGTGGCGTTAACGTAACAGCAGAGGATGACCGATGTGCCATCTTTTGGCAGGGGATCAAGAATTTGAGCCATGATATTTATGTAAAGCGAGAGAGACGTTTCGAGCGGTTTTTATTGTTGCTTTTTAGCCTAACATTGTGCGATCCCACTCTGTTGTAAACCGTGTTACCAAGCGCCTCGACTTCTCAGGATTTTACCGGGGATAATCGCCTGAACGTCATAGGAACCGGGGATTTCGTTCTTTGGGGATGTGTCAAGGGCTAAAGACAAATTCTGCCCATGAAGAACGAACCCAGTTTTAAACGGGCGAAAATGTCAGAATAGCAATCGGTTTTAACGATCGCCTTTTCTTAATACTTTCACAATCTAAGGGGATCACTTGTGATTGGAGATCATTTAAGCCCTCAAAGCGGCTTACTTCTCGGAGAGAATCTCACATCGTAGCTTAATCATGTTTGAAGTCAAACATAATCACGCATACGAGAGGATTGAATTGATTGCGTTACGTGCATCATCAAAATGCCAAAAATGAACCCAGTCTGAGCAATATCGACTTAGACAGACAGAATGATGCGATGCCGCGTTCCGAGTAAACCCAAAAACGTGGAGCCTGAGAATCGACTTTGGGATCGTCCAGTCATGGCCCTGAAACGATCGAGATCCATGGGGCTCCGTCTGATACGAGTGGAACGGCTAACCCGATGCGTGGGTCGGGGCCGATGGCTGGGCGTCTGCGAGATCGTCCCGCTGAACCGCGATCGAGCCGGTTGGTGTCGCAGGATTCGTTTACCTTGGGAGCCGCGCCGTGCCGGAGGAGAGTAAATCAAAGTGCTATCGTTAAAGTAAAGATATGTGAATTAACGTTAACCAATGGCTGATAGCATCGAGCGCATTCTCTATGTCCGACTGCCGTGCAATCCGATTTTTCCGATCGGGGTTGTGTATCTGTCCGATCACGTTCACAAGCTGTTCCCTGGGGTGGAACAGAGAATTTTCGACCTGGGTACGGTGCCACCGCTCGATTTTGGGCGTGCGATCGATCGCTGTATTGATGAGTTTCGACCGGATTTGCTCGTTTTTTCCTGGCGCGATATTCAGATTTATGCGCCCGTCGGCGGGCGTGGCGGCAATCCGCTGCAAAATGCGTTCGAGTTTTACTATGCGAGTAACCCGCTGATCAAGCTGCGGGGGGCGTTTGGTGGGTTGCGTCTGGCGACCTCGTTTTACGGTGAGCTGTGGCGCAACACGGGCTTAATTCGTCGGGGGCTGAAGCGGGCGCGTCGCTACAATCCCCAGGCGAAGGCTGTGGTGGGGGGCGGTGCGATCAGTGTGTTTTATGAACAGTTAGCGAAACAGTTGCCGCAGGGGACGATCGTTTCGGTGGGTGAGGGTGAAACCTTGTTAGAGGCGATCATTCGTCAGGAGTCGCTCGATCGTGAGCGGTGCTACATCGCTGGGGAAACCAATCCACGGGAGCGGTTGATCCACGAAGCGCCTGCATCGATCGAGAAAAGCGCCTGCAATTATGACTACATCGCTCGGATCTGGCCGGAGTTTGACTATTACCTCCAGGATCGTGACTTCTATTTGGGCGTACAAACCAAGCGCGGCTGTCCCCATAACTGCTGCTACTGCATTTACACCGTGATTGAAGGCAAGCAGGTGCGAATTAATCCGGCGGATGAGGTGATCGCCGAGATGCGACAGCTTTACGATCGCGGCATGCGCAATTTTTGGTTTACCGATGCGCAGTTCATCCCGGCACGGCGCTACATTCAGGACACGATCGAACTGCTGCAAAAGATCGTCGATTCCGGCATGGATGATATCCACTGGGCGGCCTACATCCGGGCGGACAACTTGACGCCGGAACTGTGTGACCTGATGGCACGGACGGGGATGAACTATTTTGAGATCGGCATTACCAGCGGTTCTCAGGAACTGGTGCGTAAGATGCGGATGGGCTATAACCTGCGGGTCGTGTTGCAAAATTGTCGCGACCTCAAGGCGGCGGGCTTTAACGATCTGGTATCGGTGAACTATTCCTTTAATGTGATCGACGAGACCTACGAGACGATTCGCCAGACGATCGCCTACCACCGCGAACTCGAAGCGATCTTTGGTCGCGACAAGGTGGAACCGGCGATTTTCTTCATTGGTCTTCAGCCTCACACCCACCTGGAAGATTTCGCGTTTGAGCATGACATCCTCAAGCCCGGTTATAACCCGATGAGCATGATGCCCTGGACGGCGCGAAAGCTGTTGTGGAATCCGGAGCCGCTGGGGTCGTTTTTCGGTAATGTTTGCCTTGAAGCGTGGCAGCGCAACCCGAATGATTTTGGACGCGAGGTGATGGATATTCTCGAGGAACGTTTGGGGCGGGCGCCACTCGAGGAGGCGTTGAGTGCGCCGATCGCACCGAAGCCGACGAAGACGTTAGCAACAGCACGATCGTAAGATCGTAAAACCCTGGGAGATCGCAGTGTGGTTGTGAGTGGCGCGTCAACGGACACCGCCACTCACCCAGGACAAACGCATACCCCTGACACGAATGAATTGATCGATGAAAGGGATACGAGATCGCGGGCGCATGGCAATGCGCCCGACGATCAATCGACACACGATCAAGCTAGACGAGTAGGCGTTTGCCCTAGGTGAATGGTTCGCTGAATCCTAGGGTTGGGAGGATTGGGACTTTTATGAGACCCGTAATTTAGACCGTTGAGAGCGATGCGGTTTCGGCCAAGCGTTGCAACTCCGACGATCGCAACTGACCGCAGGCCGCATCCACATCCAGACCACGGGAATAGCGCACACTCACCGCAATGTGCCGATCCTCCAGCGCCCGCTTAAAGCCGCTAACTCGCTGACTATCCGGGCGTTTATAGTCCACCTCGACGATCGGGTTATACGGAATCAAATTGACATGACTTTGGAAGCCGCGTAACTGTTGAGCCAATTCCTCGGCGTGTTCCGGCCAGTCGTTCAACTCCGCTAAGAGTAGATATTCAAAACTGATACGCCGTCCCGTTTGCTTGACATAGTCGCGGCATTCCGCGAAGAGATCGGCGATCGGATACTGTGCGGCACTCGGAATCAGGCGTTCACGCAACGGCTGGTTAGACGCATGGAGGCTCACGGCGAGGGTGGCCTGGAGCTGAAGCTCGCCCAGTCGGCGGATGTAGCCCGGTAAGCCGACGGTGGAAATGGTGATGTTACGCTGACCGATGCCGACATCCTGATTGAGCGATCGTACCGCTGCCACCACATTGGCCGTATTTAACAGCGGCTCACCCATGCCCATAAAGACAATGTGCGACACCCGCCGCTCAAAATCCTCCTGGACCGTCAGCACCTGATCAATGATTTCATGGGCGGCGAGGTTGCGCGTAAAGCCGCCTTTGCCCGTCGCACAAAAATCGCAGGCCATCGGACAGCCAACCTGGGACGACACACAGACCGTTAACCGTTTTTCGGTCGGAATCCCCACAGTTTCCACAATTTGACCGTCAGCCATCTGCAACAAATATTTCACGGTGTCATCACTGGCAACCGCACGCTTGACGATCGTGGACCGACCAATCACACCCAGACCCGCCGATCGCATCTGATCGCGCCATTTTTTGGGAAATACCGTGATGTCATCGAGCGATCGCGCCCCCTTGTCATAAATCCAATTGTGAAGCTGCTTCCCACGATAGGCGGGCTGTCCCTGTTGGGTGACCCATGCGGTAAGTTCCGCCGGAGAGCAACCGAGAAGCGGGGTTGCGGTAGCCTGAGACGCCGGAGACGCAGATTCGTGAGACATAGGAGGAGGTGGGGGAGAACGCGATAGGTGGGTGCGAAGGCCACGCGGGTCGTTGAGGCGGGTGCGTTACCGGATATCCGATCGTGACGTTAGGGGCCAGGATCAGTGTGAACGCATCGATCGTCGGTCAGTCCGTTAAACAGGGCAAACGCATACTCGGCAGACCCTCACCCTAAATCCCTCTCCCAGGCCGGGAGAGGGACTTTGATCCTTAAAATCTGGCTCCTCTTCTCCCATTTCCCATTTTGGGAGAAGGGGTTGGGGGATGAGGGCATTCATGGGGAGCATGCGTTTGCCCTGGTCCGTTAAACCTTGACCCGCACGACACCAATGCACAGATGATACTCTAGGCATATCACACCGTTTTTCAGTCTCGCTCTCTGATCGACCGTTGGTTTACATCAAACAAATCGACCTAACCAACTTTAAATCTTTCGGCGGTACGACCCATGTTCCCCTGACGCCGGAGTTTACGGTGGTGTCTGGCCCGAATGGTTCGGGAAAGTCGAATATTCTGGACGCACTGTTATTTTGTCTGGGGATTTCGTCCTCGAAGGGAATGCGGGCCGATCGCCTGCCGGACTTGGTCAACCAAAATCAAGCCAGCCGCAAGGGAACGGTGGAGGCGAGTGTTACGGTTACCTTTGATCTGACGAGTGAATTTCCCCTTGCACCGGATGGCACTCCGGCGAATGTGGTCGATGCGGCGGCGATCGCGGAAATCGGCCAGGGTGCGGACGAATGGAGCGTCACCCGTCGCCTGCGCGTGACCCAATCCGGTAGCTACACCTCAACCTATTACATTAACGGTGAAGTCGCAACCCAGGGAGAACTGCACGAAAAACTGAGCCAACTGCGGATTTATCCGGAAGGGTATAACGTCGTTTTGCAGGGCGATGTGACCAGTATTATTTCGATGAATTTGCGGGAGCGGCGCGAAATCATCGACGAGCTGGCGGGGGTGGCGGCATTCGATCGCAAAATTGAGCAGGCCAAACGCAAATTTGAGGCCGTGCAAGAACGTGAGGATCAGTGTCGGATCGTCGAGCGTGAGTTGGTGGCGCAGCGGGATAAGCTGGCCGCCGATCGCATCAAGGCAGAAAAATATCAGGCGCTTAAGGCGGACTATGTGGCCCAGCAAACCTGGGAACGGGTGTTGCAGTGGCAACAGGTACGATCGCAACTGGTGCGTGTGCGAGAACAGATCGAGGCGGGCGATCGCGAACGCATTCAGCTTAAGGAGCAGCTAGCCAGTGTCGCCGAACGGATCGCTCACGATCGGGCCGAGCTGGATCAACTTAACGCCCAGGTGAAGGCTCTGGGGGAAGATGAGGCGATCGAGCTCCAAACGCGCTTGGCTCGCTCTGAAGCGGATCACGAGCGGATCACCCAGCGCTGTCAGGAACTTGAAACTGCGATCGCCGAGGCTGACACCCAAATCCAGCAAATCCAAGCGGAGATCGAGCGCAATCAGGTTCAACTTGCCACCTTTGCGCCCCAGCAAACCCAGTTAGAGGCGGAGATCGATCGGCGGCAAATCCTGCGAGCTGAGGCAGCGGCGAATCTCGAACAGCAGCGCGAAACCGCCAGCGAGTCGGCGACCACGGCGGAGGCTTGGGTGCGGGAACAGATGCAATTACGCCATCAAGCGGACGAACTGCAAGCCCAAATCGCGCCCCAACAGGCTGAACGTGCCCAAATTCAAGAACGTCTGAGCCAAGCCGATCGCCAGTTTGCCGAGTTGGACACAAGCCGCGATCGGCTGACGGTGGATCTGTCCACCGCGCGTCGCCAACGGGCCACGATCGCGCGGGAACGCGAGGCTGCCCAACAGGCGTGCCAACAACTCGAAACCGATGCCCACCAGGCCGAACGCGATCTTCAGGTGCAACAGGAGACGCGATCGCGCCTCCTTGAGGAACAGCGCGATAAACAACGCCGCCTTGATCAACTCGAAGCCCGCGCCCAAGTGATGCAGGAAGCCTCGGGCAGTCACACCACCCAACTGTTACGCAAATCCGGAATTGAGGGAATTTGTGGGTTAGTCGCACAGCTTGGGCGGGTGGAGTCTGAATTTCGGGTGGCACTGGAAACGGCAGCGGGAGGACGCTTAGGCCATTGGGTCGTGGAGGATGATCTGGTCGCAGCGACGGCGATTCGTCTGCTCAAGGAGCGACGGGCTGGACGGGCAACCTTTTTACCGCTCAATAAAATCCGATCGCCTCAGATTATTCTCCCTCCCGAGATCAAACAGACACCGGGATTTATCGATCTGGCGTTGGATTTGATGGATTGCGATCCCCGCTACGATGATATTTTTGCCTACGTGTTTGGTAGCACCGTGGTGTTTGATTCCCTGAG
>RDYZ01000278.1 GCA_004293855.1 Oscillatoriales cyanobacterium
GACTGGTGGGAGTCGCAGATTCCGCCACCGACGATCGAAACGGTACATCTCATCGTGGGTCAGTTTACCTGTGTGGAACCGGCAGGATTGCAGTTTGCGTTTGAGGTACAAACCCGAGGCACGTTTTTAGATGGTGTTCGCCTCGCCATTGCCGAGACGCCGTTAATTGCCTACTGCGATCGCTGCCAAGCGGAGTATCGCCCAACGATCGGCGAGCAGTACGCTTGCCCCACCTGCAACAGCCCGATGGAGGAGATCCGATCGGGCCGTGAATTAAAGATTGATCGCATTGAATGCCGATCGCCCAGCTCGCCGTAATCTTCCCGCCCAGGACCATTTTTACACCCACCACCATGCATCAAACCTTTGACGCGGCCCTCGAACTGAATCTCCTGCAAGCCAATCAGGATGGTGCCGACCACAACCGCGCCCACTTTGACCAGTGGGGCATCACCTGCTTCAACGTCATGAGCAGCCCCGGCGCAGGTAAAACCGCACTCCTCGAAGCCACCCTCAGCAAACTGCACCCGGAGTTCAAGATTGCGGTGATCGAGGGTGATATGACCACCGAGTTAGACGCCGATCGCCTGCGACGTTGCGGTGTACCGGTGATCGCGATTAACACCGGGCGATCGTGCCATCTCGATTCCAAAATGGTTGCGGGGGGTATCCATCAACTCGCCCAAGCTACGGACCCGAATACGTTTGACCTGGTGTTTGTCGAGAATGTGGGCAATCTGGTCTGTCCGGCGGAATTTGAGGTGGGGGAACATGCCAAGGTGGCGCTTTTGAGCGTGACTGAGGGAGAGGATAAACCGCTGAAATATCCGGTGATGTTCCGCGAAGCCGATTGTTTACTCCTGACCAAAATCGATCTGGCCCCCTATGTCGATGTGGACTTGGCCGCGATCGAAGCGAATATCCGGCAAATTAATCCCCAGGTTTCTGTCATTCCGATATCAGCGAAAACAGACGAGGGGATGGAAACCTGGTTGAATTGGGTGCGATCGTATCTAGCCCGACGCCAACCGTAACGACAACAACCGTTGCGGCCAGTCCCCACTAGATCCGATTCCATCAGGAGTGCTGCCTCGCTTGAAATCTGGTACATACACGAGAAACCGTTATGATCACACGTCGCCCCTGGCTAACCCATCTGGGACTTTGTTTCGCCGCCTTAGTACTTGCCATTAGCTGCACCCGTTCGGGCCCAGAGACCGCGACCACTTCCCCCAATGCCAGCCGTGAAGCGCCGATCGTGATCGGTTACAGTAGCTGGCCGGGATGGTGGCCGTGGGCGATCGCCGAAGAAGAGGGGCTCTTTGCCGCCAATGGTTTGACGGTCGAACTCAAATGGTTTGACAGCTACATCGCCTCTATGGAAGCGCTCGCCGCCGGTCAGCTCGATGGCAACAGCCAAACCCTGAACGATACGATCGCCTTCGCGGCAGAAGCGGTAAACGGTGAGGTTGCTGTCCTCGTGAACGACAACTCCGCCGGTAACGACAAGATTATTGTCAGCCAAGAGATTGACACGATCGCCGATCTGAAGGGTAAAAAAGTCGCCGTGGAAGAAGGGGTCGTGGATGATTTTCTACTGGCTCTCGCCCTCGAAGACGCAGGCATGAGCCGAGATGACGTGGAGATCGTCGGCATGGATACCGGTGATGCAGCGGCAGCCTTTGCCAGTGGCAATGTGGATGCGGTGGGAGCGTTTCCGCCATTCTGGGCGATCGCCCTAGAGCGGGAGGGTAGCAAAGAGCTGATCTCCTCGGACAGCTTTCCAGGAGCCATTCCGGATCTGTTGGTGGTGACCCAAACCCTCATCGACCAGAAGCCGGAGGTTGTGCAAGGTTTAGTGAAAACCTGGTTTGATATCCTGGCCTTTATGGTCGCCAATCCCACCAAAGCCGATGCCATCATGGCCAAACGCGCTGGTGTCAGCCCCGAAGACTTCGAGCAGTTTAAAGCGGGTACAAAAATGTTTTCGATCGACGATAACCTCAAAGCCTTCAGCCCCGGCTCCACCATGGAACACATGCCCTTTGCAGCGAAAAAAATGGCGGAATTCATGGTGGACGTTGGTTTTATCCCCGAAGTACCGCCCCTTGAACCCATCTTCAATGACACGTTTGTGAAGGCATACGCAGAGCAAGCCTCCTAGGACATGGCTGCAATGGATCGTAGAACCCCGATCGGGCCAGATTCTGGAACCCGATCGGTGTTGTGATCTGAGGGGAGGTGCTTGCTCCCCTAGCTGGTTTTGTGTTTGTTTCGTGTCTGTTGTCTTTTGGTCGCCCCTTATGACTCCCACGCCGCCTGCTTCCTCCTCACCCTTGCCCACACTGGATCGCGATCGCCCCTTTTGGCGACTCGCGGAGGATATTCCCCTGGCCCTGACCTGGAAGTTGATGGCGATTTCGACATTTACGCCGCTGTTGCTGTGGTGGTTACTGTCGGCATCAAACTGGATCTCTGATAAATTCTTGCCCTCACCGATCGATGTGGTGCAGGCCCTGATCACCCTCTGGGATCGGGGTCTTTTGCTTCAAGACACCCAGGCCAGCATTGTGCGTGTAACCCTGGGGTTTTTGCTAGCGGCCATCGTCGCCACACCGATCGGTATTTTGATGGGTGCATTTGCCAGTATTCGGGCATTGCTAGAACCGGCGATCGGTATTTTGCGCTACATGCCTGCCCCGGCTTTTGTACCGCTGCTGATCATCTACCTTGGCATTGACGAAGCCCCGAAAATTGCGCTGATCTTCATTGGAACGGTGTTTTTTAACACACTGATGATCATGGATGCTGGCAAGTTTGTACCGAAAGCACTCATCGAAACCGCGTACACCCTCGGGGGCAGTCGTTGGCAAATTCTCAGTCAAGTCATTTGGCCCTACATCATCCCCAATGTGCTTGATATTTTTCGGGTCAATATGGCCGCCTCCTGGAATTTGGTTGTGGTGGCCGAGTTGATCGCCGCAAGTGAAGGCTTGGGAAAACGGATTGAATTGGCACGAAAATTTCTCAACACCGATGAAATTTTTGCCTGTTTAATTGTGTTGGGGTTGATTGGTTTCGTGATTGACCTAAGCTTTCGCATCTTAATCCGTAAAACCTGTGCTTGGTCGCTGGAGTAGTGGCCGATTTGGGTCACGTTTGACGATCATTCGACAATTCGACGGGCTTATTCTTCCTCATTTTGACTTTTTGGCATGTCACTGGTTATTTCCCAACTGTGCAAGTGTTATTCCACACACAATGGATCGATCGAAGCGCTACACAATATCAACCTTCACGTCGATCCGGGGGAATTTATCTGTGTGGTGGGCGCCTCGGGTTCGGGAAAATCGACCCTGTTAAGGCTGATTGCGGGACTGGAAACCCCCACCTCGGGCAAGCTGCATCTGAATGGTCGGGAGATTGTCGGCCCCGGAGCCGATCGCGGCATGGTCTTTCAAAGTTACACGCTCTATCCGTGGATGACCCTGCAAAAAAATGTTGAATTTGGTCTCAAACTTCAGGGAATATCCCCCAAAGACCGCCGCGATCGCGCATCCTACTACCTTGAGATTGTCGGTCTCACGCAATTTTCCCGTGCTTACCCCAAGGAGTTATCCGGTGGCATGAAACAGCGGGTGGCGATCGCCCGTGCTCTCGCGACCCAACCGGCGGTGTTATTAATGGATGAACCCTTTGGGGCGCTGGATGTGCAAACGCGGGAGATGATGCAGGAGTTTTTGTTGGATGTGTGGCGGCGAACGAACTGCACGATTTTGACGATCACCCACGATGTGCGCGAAGCGGTGTTTTTAGCACAGCGTGTTTATGTACTGTCGTCGCATCCCGGTACGATCGATCATGAATTTCAGATTGATTTGCCGCGCGATCGAACGGTGCTCATCGAACGAGACGCTCAATTTCAGACCTACGTCGCTGCGATTCAGGATCGCCTACGGGGCCTCTCGAAACTGACGGAAACGTGGCCGCTGCTTCACGAATCCACCACGCAAGTCAACCTGCGCCATTAATCCCATCTCTGAAAGAATGGTCGATCGCGATCGATGCCTTGCTCACGGGCGAGATGACCATCTTGTTACGCAAAGGCGGTATCCGCGAATCCACAGGGGAACTTGATCGCCTTTTGCAACGCGATCGCGCTCTCCTCTTTCCCACCCTTGAGCATCAAAAATCGGAACTCCTCAAACCAGACTATGCCGATCGCGTCGAACCCGTACCGAGTGGTTGGCATCCTGATTCCGTCACGTTACGCGCCTGGATCGAAATTCAGCAGGTGTTACCGGTCACGAACTTAGAACGTGCCCTTGATCTGGTGCCGTTTTTGGTCTGGAATGATGCCTTTGTGCGCGATCGCTGGCATTGGAAACCCGATCGCCCGCTCTACGCCATCTTGCTCAGAACCTATCGCCTTTCTCCGGCCCAAACCATTCCGTTTCTGCCAGCCTATCGCGGGTGTCGATCGCGCGTCGAAATCACCCCTGAGATCACCCTAGACCTGTTAGAACCGGTCATCGATGACACCGCTTTTCCTGCGATCGCAACCGCGCTGAACCGGATCTTGCGCGACGATGAATGTTAGCGTTGAACCGGTGAACTGGAGCCCTGCGCTGCGGGTTCTGGCCCCTTACCGTTTGTCTCCTATCGTTGAACTATGACGCGTCCACTGTACCCACCGATCGAACCGTTCACCACCGGACGTTTGCGCGTCAGTGATCTGCACGAGCTGTATTACGAACAGTGTGGTAACCCTGAGGGTATCCCGGTCGTGTTTCTGCACGGTGGCCCCGGTGGTGGCTGTCCGGCGTTTTATCGCCAATATTTTGACCCCGATCGCTGGTGTGTCACGCTCTTTGATCAGCGCGGTTGCGGACGTAGCACCCCCCATGCGGAACTGCGCGATAACACCACGTGGACGCTGATCGAGGATATCGAAACCCTGCGCCAGACGCTGGGGATTGAACGGTGGGCGGTGTTCGGCGGCAGTTGGGGCAGCACATTAGCGTTGAGCTATGCGATCGCCCATCCCGATCGTTGTCTCGGCCTCATTCTGCGCGGGATTTTTATGCTGCGGCGTCAAGAGTTGGACTGGTTTTATCAATCCGGAGCCAGCCGGATCTATCCCGATGCCTGGGAAGATTATCTCGCCCCGATTCCCCTAGACGAACGGGGCGATTTAATGGCGGCCTATTACAAACGCCTGACCAGCGATGATCCAGAAGTTCGTCTGACAGCCGCGCGAGCCTGGTCAATTTGGGAAGGGTCTACCAGCAAACTGATGGTTGATCCCCAAGCTAAGGAAAACTTTGGGCGCGATCGGTTTGCCGAGGCGTTCGCACGGATTGAGTGTCACTACTTCGTCAATGGGGGCTTTTTCGATCGCGATGATTGGATTTTGGCCAACGCCACCCAGCTTACCGGAATTCCAGGGGTGATCGTACAGGGACGATATGACGTGGTGTGTCCGATGCAGTCGGCTTGGGATTTACATCAAGCGTGGCCGGAGGCGGATCTGATCATTGTGCCGGATGCGGGACATTCGGCCAGCGAGCCGGGGATTCGATCGGCGTTGGTTGAACAAACCGATCGATTTGCCACCCTATTGGGCGAACCCTAGCGAGGGGTCAGGCTCAAATCACCGGCGATAAGCGTGACACCAACGAAAACACCCCAAACCCAATCAGCAACGCGCCACTCACAGGAGTAATCCAACCCGACCACTGACGCAAAGCTAAAAACTGCTCGATCGCCGCCGCAAACGTTCCCGCCACCACCAGCGGCAACACGTAGCCGATCGCGTAGGCCAACAGCAGGCCACTCCCCAACACCGGATCGCCCGTGCTGGAAATCCAGGCGAGCAGCGTTGCCAAAACCGGCGTGCTACAGGGAGACGCCACCAGGCCGAAAGTAAGGCCGAGCAGATACGATCGCACACTGTGCGGCCAGGATTTGGCAATCCAATCCGTGCCACCCAGGTTTGGCAACTGCAACGGGATCACCTCTAGCAAATTCAGCCCCATCAAAATCGCGATCGCACTCACCACGATCGGCAGACCGAGCCCGATCTGACCATAGACCCGGCCAAAGAGCGCCGCCACCACCCCCAAGCCCGCCAGCGTCGTCGCGAGCCCCAAGGCGAACCACAGGGATTGCAGAAACGCACCCGTGCGGCTTTCGGACTCGTAACCGCTGATGTAACCCACCGCGATCGGCAACATCGACAACATGCAGGGGGTCAAACTCGTCAGCAGCCCCGCCACCAGGACAATCCCAAAACTCAGCGGACTGAGATGCGCCAGTTGATCGCCAACGAGATCATTCGCCCACTGTCCAAGGTGATAAATCCAAGTCTGGAAGGCTTCCCAACCGCTCATTTTCATAGTCATAAGGTCATAGAATCTAGCGATCATTCCGTACTCAGCAAGCATCCGGAACCTCAGATCTGCCAGGGACAAAAAGGCGTTCAAGCTAACTTAAAAAGTCTAACGCCTTTGTTACAAACCCTTTACAGTTCGATCGAGGGTTTCACCAAGGTTTGTGTCGGCTCATCACACCCCAGTTCCCGATTCAGGAGACGGGCATACAACGCCTCAAGCTGGCTAACATTGCTGTCTAGGCGGTAGCGCTCCAGCACGCGCTGACGGGCTTTGTAACCCAAAATCCCCGCCATTTCTGGATGATCGCGCAAGAGCGGCAATAACGTTTGTAATTCCGTCGTTACCCGTTGCGGGTCGAGCACAATCCCCGCCCCCTCCAGCGCTTCACCATCCGCCCCCACGTCCGTCGCCACACAGGCCACCCCACAGGACATCGCCTCCAGCAGCGACAACGACAGCCCCTCAACAAACGACGGCAAGATAAACACATCCGCACCGCGCAAAATCTCGATTCGACGCTGCTCATCCGCAATGTAGCCCAGCCATTGGATGCCGTGCGCCTCGTCCGCGTTCGATCGGAGCGAATCCGTCAACGTCCCATCGCCCACAATCAACAAGCGGCACTTGTCCCCCATGTTCGATAGTTTCCAAGCTTTGAGCAGCGACTCAACATTTTTCTCGATCGCAATCCGTCCCTGATACACAAAGACGCGCTCTGCCCTAACCTGTAGCTTCAGATCCGACGAACCGGGCGAATATTTCTGCGAATCGACCCCATTTGGAATCACCGCCACGCGATCGGGCGGTACACCCAGCCGGACGAGTAAATCGCGCTGAATCTGCGAAAAGACGATCGTTGTATCGTACTTCGCCAGACCTGACGCATAGAGCTGATAGGCAAAATGCTGCGTATTCGAGGTGATATTCCAACGACGGCGATCGAACGGCGGGTGAAACGTCGCCACAACCGGCAAACCCAACTCGTTACAAATATCCGGCAGCACAAAATCGATCGGCGAAAGCGCCAACGACGCATGAACAATATCCGGCTTAAGCTGTCGCAACGCCTCCGTCAAGACCTTGCGGGACTTGAGTGTGGGAATGGTGTACAACGTTGACTTGTGCAAACAGGGCAACGACACATCGCAACGCTTAGACGTCGAAGCATTGGCGACCAAGGCATTAGACTTCGCGGCAGAATTGGCTGAACCCGCAACGCCATGGTTCTCGATCGGGGTGGAATTCGCCGAATGGGAGGAGATCCAACCATCCGGCGTGGCCTCGTGGGAAAAATGAAAAAAACTCACGTCGTACCCTCGATCGGTCAGCGCATTGGTAATCTCACGGCTGTAGGTGACGTTGCCGCAGAAGGGAGATTTTTTTCCCAACCAAGCGATATGCATACGAGGGTAATGACAGTTTGTTAACGCTTGTTAATGTACCAGGTAATATCCGCGAATTGAGTGCAAACCTGACAATGAGGCACTTTCAGACCCCAAGAAACTCACCCTACTGACCGCACAATCCATACCTTGTCTAGCGTTCTCGACGAACCAGCTCGTACCGTTTCCTTTTCCTCTGGACTCACACCATGACTGACACCATTTTTGCTAAAATCATCCGCCGCGAAATTCCCGCCGATATTGTCTACGAGGATGATCTCTGCCTTGCTTTTCGCGACATCATGCCCCAGGCCCCGACCCATGTCTTGGTTATTCCCAAAAAGCCAATCCCACGGCTATCGGACGCCACCCCGGAAGATACGGCTCTCCTCGGTCATCTTCTGGCTACCGTCGCGATCGTTGCCCGCGACTTGGGCCTCGCCGATAATGGCTACCGAGTTGTGATGAATAACGGAGACGATGGCGGACAAACCGTCAATCATTTACACATTCATATTTTGGGAGGTCGTTCGATGCAGTGGCCGCCAGGTTGAGCCCTGTGGCTGGACCTGTTTCCCGGCGTTTCCCCGATCGAGCAACCTGGGGATTGGGGGGAAATGGGTGCAACATCATTCCGTATGACGGGGAGTTGGGATAGATCAGGGCGATCGAGACCCAGCACATCCCGATCGTCCCACCCAGGATCAATCCACTATTTTTGCCAATGGGTTCAAATCATGAAAGCTCAACATCCTCCACCGATTTTGAGCGCATGAGGAACTGTTTTGTTCGCGACCTCAGACCCTGCGCTTCATAAAACTCAACGACAATAAGAGTGAAATGTCTTAAAAACTTACACAAGTCATAATTTCTCTCAGAATCCTCTATCCCTTTCAGACAGGGCTTTTGAGGGCCGACTCTTTCGGCTCCTATCCAGGCTTGACGTCAAATACTTTACAAGACGCAATATTTGGCTTATATTATTCTCAGCGAAAGCCAATCGGCTCCCGCTAGAACCATTAAAACGCAATAATCAAGATGACGACTACACTACAGCAGCGCGAATCCGCGTCTCTGTGGTCGCGCTTCTGCGAATGGGTCACCAGCACCAACAACCGCCTCTACGTAGGTTGGTTCGGTACGCTGATGATTCCGACGCTCCTAACCGCGACCATC